>RFVZ01000310.1 GCA_009922405.1 Betaproteobacteria bacterium | reverse complement strand
TGACTTTGGGGCGAGGCCCAAGCGCCTAGCCGACTTCCCAACGGACGCGAGGCAAAGTAAACGTCGCTCTCGGATTCGTCGATGGGTTGGGCGTCGCCTTCGATTCGAACCTGGCGTTCCAGGTCGGCCCACCAGAACACGAGCGCCGCATGAGGACACGCGGCAAATTCGTGGCCCTTGCGGCTGGTGTAGTTGGTGAAAAAGGTGAACCCCCGCTGGTCAACTCCCTTTAGCAAGACAATGCGGGCTGACGGCCGCGACTGAGCATTGACGCTGACTACCGTCATTCCATTGGGTTCCGGAATCTGGGCCGCGACCGCGTCATCGAACCAGCCTTGAAAAAGCGCAATCGGGTCGTGACCTGCAGTCGATTCGTCGAGCGCAGCCATTCGATAGTCCCGGCGGAGGTCGGCAATCGAAGTGTTCATCGTGTTTGCCGTGTTAATCCAGTCGGACGCCAGTCCGTTGCACGATCGGGCTCCATTTCGTTATTTCATCGCGCATCATTCTGGCTAGGCGATCGGGTGGCCCGCCAAGGATCTCCATGCCCGCGCCATGCAGACGGGCGCGAACCTCAGGTTGAGCGAGCGCCCAGTTGACTTCACTATTCAGTTTTTGAATCACGTCCCGAGGTGTGCCGACGGGTGCGACGATTCCATTCCAGAGCGGCGCGATGACGCGCGGCAAGCCACTCTCGGCCAGCGTCGGTAGGTCCGGTAGCGCACTGCTGCGGGTTTCGTCAACGCTGGCTAGAATTTTCAAGCGACCCGCTTTCGCCTGCGTTTGAACATTCGAAAGCGCCGTGAAAAGCGCGTCGACATCCCCGCTGATCAGGGCCTGAGTGGCCGCTGGACCACCACCATAAGGAATATGAACGATGAACAGCCCGGCTTCTGCCTTCAGCAATTCCATCGACAGATGAGAGGCACTGGCATTGCCAACCGAGGCGTAGTTCAAGCGCCCTGGACGCGCGCGGACCTGGGCAATCCATTCACGCACTGTTTCGGGCGCATCGGTTTTGACCGCCAGAACATGAGGTTGTGCCACCGTGGCAATAATGGGTTCAAACGACTTGAACGGATCGTAGGTCAGTTTCGAAAACAACAGCGGCGCAGTTGCCAGCGGGCCGTTAAAACCAACGAACAAGAGATAACCGTCGGCCGGTGCACGAGCAACCTCGGCCGCAGCGATGGTCCCGCCGGCCCCAGGCCGATTTTCAACCAGAACCGGTTGGCCCAGGCGCTCGCGTAAGACTTCGGCGAGGACACGAGCGCCGATATCAACCGAACTGCCGGGCGGCGTTGGGATCAGCAACCGAATGGGTTTAGATGGGAAGGTCGAGGCTGCACCGACCGTTTGCGCGTCGGCGATCTGCGCCCCACCAAGCCCTGCAATGATCGTCAGGGTCGCCAATAGCCAGAGACTTAACCGAATCATGATAGTAGGCCGTGCAAGGAGAGAAAAAATCCGAATTCGGCTGGTCTCCGAGCTTAACGCATAGTTGGGTTGCCGATTAAGATGATGGAAACCGACGTGGAGCAAGTGATGCGTGAGGTTTTCTCTGGGCGGCGCCGATGGACGCTGCCTGCGGCCCTGATCGCGGCGGTCCTGGTGCATGGCCTCGCGCTGGGCGGACTCATTTGGTTTTCGTCCAGTTCGGATGGGTCAAAACCCCTCGCTGGGCTTGACCTGCATTGGATTTCAATCGTCGCGCCCCCTGAACGACCTGAACCACCTGAGCCTCTGGGCAGCGCGGCACCGGAAATACATCCAGGTTCGATGCCTCGGTCATCCAACCCGCCTCTGGCCGCTCTCGAATTGGCGGCGTCAGGGGCTCCGGCCGGGCCTGGGTGGGAAACCGTGGCCGGGCCAGCGATGGAATCCATCCAGGAGCCCATCAATGAGCCTATCAAGGAGTCCCCCATCGAGCCCTTTAAAGAGTCGGTGATCGCGACTGCCGCTGTGGCAGCGCACTCGGCGGGGCCCTCGGGGGGGCACTCCGAGTTGACCCACCCCGTGACTTCGGTCGCCCCCAAGGCTTTGATAGATCCAGCCGGGCCGTCCGATCTGCACCCTCGCGCCGACTCGCTCCATTCTCCAGACTCAATTGCCCACCCAGAGCCACCTCACCGGGTGCAGGCGGCGCTGCCCGCGCCGAGTCGACGGGCATTTGATGTCTATCTTGGAGATTTCTCCCTCGGGCAGCGGGTGGCCGCGATGGACTATCTTTTTGAGTCCGAGGGGGGGCACTATCGCTTGCGCACGGAAGGTCGGGCGACGGGTGTGATGGCAATGCTGTATGGGGGACTGTTGACTCAGGATAGTCGGGGGCAGGTGGGCCCCGAGGGATTTCTGCCGGAGCGCTATGCGGAACGCCGCGGGGAGCGGCCCGCGCGGGTGGTGAGTTTCGATCGAACGACCGGTCTGGCGGAGGCCGACGATGGCTCCACCCAGCCCTTGCAGGCAGGGGTGCAAGACCAGTTGAGCGCGATCTGGCAACTCGCGTTGATTGCCCGGATGACACCCGCGCAGTTGGCGCTCGGACAGGAGTTCCTTTGGCCAATCGCCAGGGGTCGCCGGATTCATTCGATGCGGATTGTTTCACTGGGGGAGGAGAACTTGCATCCGAGTCCCAGTGTTCCGTTGCGGACTCTTCACCTGGCGCTAACCTCAGTGGCAGCGCCTGCCGATGGACGATTAGATGTCTGGTTGGCGACCGACGATGCGATGCAACCCATCCGGATGAAAATGGCCTCGGCGCAGGGCCTGGTCCT
>RFVZ01000309.1 GCA_009922405.1 Betaproteobacteria bacterium | reverse complement strand
GTCCTTGAGGCCATTCGCGACGGTCGTTTCAGCCCGGAGGAACCCGGTCGCTACAAAGCCATCTACGATGTTTTGGTGAATTGGGGCGACCAGTATCTTTTGCTGGCCGACTACAGTAGCTACATCGCGGCGCAAGAGCGGGTCGATGCCCTTTACCGAACACCCGATGCCTGGGCCAGCAAGGCGCTGCGCAATGTGGCTGGCATGGGCCCGTTTTCGTCTGACCGTACCATCGCCGAGTACGCCCGCGACATCTGGCAAGTCCAGCCCATGCCTGTGGCGGGTTGATCCGCACACTTTACGGTAATGGCATACCGGACTGGCGCTTGCCTTCAATCCTGATGACGGGCGGTTCGCTCTCGAGCATGCCGTAGGGGCCGACCACGACGCCCGCCAAGCGTGCCCCTTCGACCTTGGCGCTGACCGCTTTCAGTTCACCGTCGGTATTAACAAAACTGAAATACAGGTCGGCGCCCTGCAGTCGCGCCCCCAATAGGGTTTGCGCTTCTGAGCCGAATGTCAAACTTCCGCCGATTCGCTGAAAGCGCTGCGCGAGGCGGAGCGTGACAGGCCCTCTAGAATCAAGTCCAGTGATCGACCAGACGCCGTTGACTGCGGCTGGAACCGTCCAAAAGTAGCCGGTACTGGTATTTACCTGAATCACCTGGTCTGGCTCCCAGTCGCCCATGGAGAACGTATTGGAGAGGACTCGGGTACCAGGGCGCATGGCCAGAATGGTCGGGCGCAGTTGCGCGTTGATCTCTTCGAGCAAGTACATCACCACAACCGTTGCACTACTGAAGTCTTCGGTATAGATGTCGCCATGAATGAAGTGGACTCGATCGGCAACGCCGGCTCTTTGCGCATTTCGCCGCGCCAATGCGGTGAGATTTTTGTCGTATTCGATACCCCATGCGCGGGCACCGAACTGAAGCGCCGCAGCGATCGCAATTTTGCCGTCACCAGCGCCAAGATCAACCACCTTGTCGGTCGGGGTGACCTCTGCGGCCTTGAGCAATCGGGTTACCAATTCATCTCGGGTGGGCAGCCACATCACATCCTTGCCGACTTGCCCGAGCCGAGGAACATAAGTTTCAGTCTGCGGGGTGGCGCAGCCTTGTAAGAGCCCGAGGCCAAGGGTCACGCACATTGCGTGGACGAGTACGCAGGCGGGATGTTTGAGGTTTAGCGGGGCCTTGGTCATGGGACAGTGAAGGATAGCGGCGTGCGAGCAAAGACGGAACCAAGAGACGACACAACTTGTGATCGCCGGCCAGTTCGGCGAGGAGTTCAACAGCTGGCTTCGGGCTGCACGGCCAGATATCGGGTGCATCTCCCTGCCGCCAATACTCAACTGGCCATGATCGACAAAGCCTGATTTCACTGCAAAATCCCCCTTAGAAAAAGGTACGAGATGGCAAATACAGAACCCGGATCCGTATTGCGGCAGATACCAAGAGGGGTATGGGTACTGGGCTTCGTCAGTATGCTCATGGATATCTCGTCCGAGATGGTTCATAGCCTGTTGCCCATGTTCATGGTCACCGCGTTGGGGGCGAGCGCATTCACGGTGGGGGTCATCGAGGGCTTGGCCGAGTCCACTGCTCTGATCGTTAAGGTGTTCTCTGGCGCATTGAGCGATTACCTCGGCAAGCGCAAAGGCTTGGCTGTATTTGGCTATGCCCTGAGCGCATTAACAAAGCCTTTGTTTGCCATCGCATCGGGAACTGGCACCGTTGTATCCGCCCGGTTACTGGACCGGGTGGGCAAAGGGATCCGAGGCGCACCACGCGATGCTTTGGTTGCGGATATTGCTCCCAGCCACGTCCGCGGCGCTGCGTTCGGATTGCGTCAGTCACTGGATACCGTGGGGGCATTCACAGGGCCGCTGATGGCTGTCGGCTTGATGCTGCTGTGGTCTAACGATTTTCGGGCGATCTTCTGGGCCGCCGTGGTGCCCGGAATGCTGGCCGTGATGCTGCTGCTCTTCGGCATTCGCGAGCCTGATCGGCCTATTCAGGAGCGGCGCACCAACCCGATTCAGCGCGTGAATCTGCGGCGCCTGAGCAGCCAATACTGGTGGGTGGTGATGATCGGCGCGGTATTTACGCTGGCTCGTTTTAGCGAGGCTTTTCTGGTGCTGCGCGCCCAACAAAGCGGCGTCGCTATCGCGCTGGTACCCTTGGTGATGGTCGCGATGAATCTGGTTTATGCAGCATCCGCCTATCCGTTTGGCAAGTTATCGGATCGGATGAGCCACACGAGGTTATTAGCCGCGGGCTTGGTCATTTTGATTGCTGCTGACTTGGTACTGGCCAGCAGCGGCCATTGGTCCACCATGCTGGCTGGGGTCACGTTGTGGGGCCTTCACATGGGTATGACCCAAGGTCTGCTGGCGACAATGGTGGCCGAAACCGCACCCGCCGACCTGCGTGGAACCGCCTATGGCTTCTTTAATCTGATGAGCGGAGTAGCCATGTTGCTGGCCAGCGGTATTGCAGGTTGGCTGTGGGACCGACATGGAGCGGCGACCACGTTCCTGGGAGGTGCCGCATTTGCAGGCGTGGCATTGCTCGGCTTGCTCACGCAAAAAGTTCGCTAAAAAAGTTTGCTAATGCAGATACTGCTTCTGCAATGCCTCAACGAGTTCATCGGCGAAGGCACCACCCGGTTGGTGTGCCCGGAGGCCCTGATCGAACTTACTCAGGGCGGGAGCAACAATTGCGCATGGATGGTTGGGCCTCACTTCGTGCAGCCCCACCTTCCTAGAGGATATCTACCATGGCGCAATCTCCGAACCTACC
>RFVZ01000308.1 GCA_009922405.1 Betaproteobacteria bacterium | reverse complement strand
GATCAGTAGCGCGCCCTGCCCAAAATAGTTCAGGAGCAGCATGGGAAAGACCACGAACAGCCAGGCTCGCTGGATTGGCTTCAAACCAAAATGGCCCATGTCGGCGTACAACGCTTCGCCGCCAGTGACGGACAAAACGACCGACCCCATGATGGCGACTGCAACGCCTGGATGCCCCAGCATGAACTGGATGCCTTCGAGCGGATTGAGGGCCGCCAGCACAGTCGGGTTCTTGATGATTTCCAGAAATCCGAATAATCCCAGTGCCAGAAACCACGTCAACATGACTGGTCCAAACACCTTGCCGATCATGCTCGTGCCGTATTTCTCAATCGCAAATAGGCCTGTGATCAGGACGATCGAGATAATCAGAATGTATTTCTCAAGGTCGGGAGACAGGACTTTGAGTCCTTCAACCGCGCTGAGTACCGAAATGGCCGGGGTGATCATGCTGTCGCCAAAAAACAGAGCAGCGCCTAAAGCGCCTGCAATCATGACAGCCCATTTGGCGGTGGGGTTTTTCTCAACCCCTTTGGAGACTAAAGCCGTCAGGGCGAAAACCCCGCCTTCGCCGCGGTTGTCCGCCCGCATGATAATCAGGACATATTTAACGGTGACTACCAGAATCAGGGCCCAGGTAATCAGGGACAGGATCCCGAATACCGCCTGAACAATCTCGTTACCCTCATGGGCGCCCGAGGCCTCGATCGACACTTTTAGAGCATACAAGGGCGAGGTGCCGATGTCGCCAAACACGACGCCGAGTGCGCCGAGAATTAGCGCACCGATTTTTTTCGAGGAATGATCATGTGGACCATGGACAGACATTGGAGGCTCCTTAAAGGCGTCGTTCCTCTACTTTTCTAGTGGTTCGGATGACGCCGGGGGGAATCGTACTCCTGCCAAAATCTAACCGCAATGAAACGGGTCAGGCCAAGGGCACCATTCGTTCTGGAATTTCCCGGGGACTCTGCACACTCAATTAGGTGAGCGCTGCAAATCGTTCGACCGCTCGTGTTTCCCCTGCGACGATCAGCAAGTCATCCGGGTTGACCGAGGTGTCGGGGCGGGCGTAAGTGAAATCGGTCTTGGGTGACTTAACGCCGACGATCGTCACGCCGTGTTTTGAGCGGAGGGCCGACTGCGCGAGGGTCTTGCCAATCGCTTCCTGGGGCGCGCGGGTCTTCACGATCGCAAACCCGTCATCGAATTCGATGAAGTCAATCATTTTTCCGGTGACCAGATGGGCTACCCGCTCGCCCATCGTGGCTTCCAGATTGATCACATTCTGGATGCCCAGGCGCTTGAGAATCGTTTCGTGTTTGTCGCTGATCGCTCGGGCCCAGATGTCTTTGACACCAATTTCCTGTAGAGCGAGGACGGTCAGCACGTTGGCTTCGATGTTCCCGCCGATCCCAACAATTGCGTGTGCCAACTCCTGGATGCCGAGTTGTCGCAAGGCTTCTACGCTGGTGCTGTCTGCCTGCGCGACTCGAGTGAGACGGTCCGACCACAGTTGAACCCGGGTCGTGTCCTCGTCGATCCCCAGGACTTCGTGGCCCAGATGCATGAGGGATTCCGCCACCGCGGATCCAAAGCGGCGCAACCCGATGACTGCAACGCTGTCGTGGAATTGCGGAAGTTTTTGATTAGCCGACAATGGGACGCTCCTCGGGGTAACGATAGAGTTTGGTGGTTGTGCGCAACGCGAGTGCTGCGATCAGGGTGACCGCGCCGACGCGCCCTGCATACATGAGAAGAATGAGGGTGACCTTGGCGCTGACGGGTAAATCCGCTGTGATCCCCGTGGATAGGCCAACCGTCGCGAATGCAGAAATCACCTCAAATATGAGGGGGATGAAGGGCACGCTGGAAACGCTGATGATCACCAGAGTCCCGAGTGTTACCGCTGCAGTCGAAACCAGAACCACGGAGAGCGCTTGCCGCTGGGACTCATAGGCGATCGCGCGCGTGCCAAAAGTCGACTGTGGATCGCCTCGGACTTCAGACCAGACCACAAAAAACAGAATACAAAACGTTGTGACCTTGATTCCGCCCGCCGTCCCGGCGCTGCCCCCGCCGATAAACATCAAAATCAGGTGGACAAAAAGGGTTTCGGTGGTCATTTGCCCGATATCGACACTGTTAAACCCGGCTGTACGCGCCGATGCGGAGGCAAAAAAGGCATTCAGGATCTTGTCGAATACGTTTAACGGACCAAATGTTTTTTCATTGGACCATTCGTAGAAACCAAATAAGACCGTGCCAACCAGCAAAAGAATCAGGTAGCCCCAGAGGGTGACCCTCAGGTGCATCGATCGGAGCCCTCGCCGGTTGTTTTTGGAAAACAGTTCCTGAAACACGGGGAACCCAATGCCGCCGGCTATCAGCGCTAGAGCAATCGGGAGGAGGACGATCGGATCGGAGACAAACTGCATGAGATTGTCGGAATAAGTCGAAAATCCCGCGTTGTTAAATGAGGAGACGGAATGGAATAACCCGTTCCAGAGCGCCTTGGGAATGGGCTCGTCGTAACGCAGGTGAAAGTTAATTGCCAAGATTCCGGCGACGATCAGTTCGACCGACAATGTGACGTAAAGGACCCACTTTGCGACGTCCGTCACGTCTCCTAGCCCCATTGCATGGGTTTCTGCTTGCGCCAGCATGCGGTTTTGCAAACTGATTTTCCGGCTCATCAAAAGACTCAGAATCGTTCCCCCGGTCATGATTCCCAGGCCGCCGATCTGAAAGAGCGCGAAAATGACAAACTGGCCGAACCCGGTCCAATACGTTGCTGTGTCAACGACTGCCAGGCCGGTG
>RFVZ01000307.1 GCA_009922405.1 Betaproteobacteria bacterium | reverse complement strand
AGCTCTGCCGAGCGTCCCCGAACTGAATGGCGCTCGAGGATGCCAAGGACCGGGATCCCGATCGGTTCATCCGGGGTGATCGGAGCGCAGATCTCAAACGCACCTTGAGCATCGGCGCAAACCATCTGCCTGTCATGTCCAAGTGCTTCGACCATCCTGCACACAGTCATCATGGTGATCAGAACCTTCCCGGACGGATCGTCGCTTTCGAATGAGCGCCACTTTTGGTCGATCTCCTTTCGGCCCTTGTATTTTTTCCCCTTTGAGGACCAATCATCGAAAATGATGATTCCTTCTTCGCCCCCCTTGAAGTTGTGGTGGAGAGCCATCCCTACCTTGATCCAATCGTCGTGATGCATGTCTGGGTCAAGGTGATCGATCAGGATCCGACATTCTTTTCCCGACAGTTGGCGTGGATCGTTTGGCCCAGCTAGAGCACTCGGTATGGGCTTGAGTTCCGTTTCAGGGGAGTTGTGCCTCCTAACTGCCTCGATGAATTCAGGGGTGACGCAAACGAGTTCGTTCAGGGTCGGTGAGCCGAGAGTGATGAAGCGACGGCCGTCCTTGGAGCAAATCAGAGCCAATTTCGGCCAGGTTAGGACGTCAATTCGACCTGGATAGCGTTGTGTGGCAAATGTGCAGGGCTTGATCGTTGTTCCGGGATCTAGTTTGAAGTGGTGGTGGTTAGCTCACGCTCATCGCCATGCTCGGCGCGCCACTGGCTCACGCGCCGCTGCAGCGTGCGCAGCACCGAATCCGGAAAACGCGCTGGATAACGCCGTTGAAGTTCCTCGAGCAACGTCACCGCCATCAAAGATGGTGCGCTCTCAAGCATTGGTACAACTTCTTCTAACCAAACCTCGCTCAACGGATCGGCGCGCGTTCGCCAGTGCCGCGACTCACGTTGCGAGGGCAGAACGACCGAAGATTCCAGACGCCTTGCACTGGCAACGCTGATCCCGGTCTTGGCCGCCGCCGCCTCTTGGCTGAACTTGCCTCTGAGTTCCTTGTACTTACTCACCTGTAGGTCCGTTATGCGCTTGCCGGGCATCGTGGCCACCTTCCGTTTGGAGGCAACCACTATAAAAACCCAACCACCAAACGCAGCCCGGCGGCCAGCGTCAACCGCTCAAGATAATTGTCGCCGACCGCTCAAGATAATTGTCGCCCGCCAACCGCATCAAGATCGCCCCAGAGGGTACTGACCTGTCCTGACATTCTCGGACCGGGATGAATTAGAGACAATGGCCTCTCGAAGCAGAGGGGCAGTGATGAAGAGGTCGAGATTTACGGACGAGCAGATCGTTCGGATTTTGCAAGAGGCGGCCTGGGATCCAGTTGCTGTAGCGGCAAAGCGCCACGGGGTGAGCGAGCCATCGATTTACGCGTGGCGCAAGAAGTGTGGCGATCTAGGTACGGATGACGTCAAACGGCTCAAACAGCTCGAGCAAGAGAACAGTCGGCTCATGAAGTTTGTTGTCGAGCGCGATCTCGAGATCGAGGTGATGAAGGAGATCGCAGAAAAAAATGTTTAGCATACAGGCTCGATTGGACCTAGCCCGATATGCGATCGGGCGAGGTGTGACGCAGCGACGTGCCTGTACGCTGATGGAAGTGGCCCGATCCGGTCTTGACTACCAGTGCAAGATGGCGGGCAAGGATCGTCCGATTGTGAGTGCGATGCGTAACTACTCGCGCCTCTACCCGAGATTTGGTTCGAGGCGAATCCGGATCTTCTTGGCCCGTGATGGGATGCGCATTGGCCGGGACCGTAGCGCCCTTGTCTGGGCGGCCGCAGGGCTCCAGGTGCCAGCCAAGAAGCCGCGCAAGCGCTATCGGACTCACCGCCCGCAACCGTTTGCGGCGACGGCACCCAATGAGGTTTGGGCGTATGACTTTGTGTTTGATGGATGCGGCAATGTCCAGAAGCTGAAGTGTTTGACGCTGATCGATGAGTTTACGAAGGAGAGCCTTGCGATCGATGTGGCAGGTACGATTCGAAGTACGCGGGTGGTGAAGGTTCTGAAAGAGGTCATCCAGAAACGCGGGAATCCGAAGGTCCTGCGTAGCGACAACGGTCCAGAGTTCGTAAGCACAGCGCTGCTCGCTTGGGCCACGGAAAATGGACTGACGAACATGTTGAACGAGCCTGGCAAGCCCTGGCAGAACGGAACGAACGAGAGCTTCAACGGGAAGCTTCGCGATGAGTGACAACTAGCCAATAGCTTCTCTAACTGCTCGCGCATCCGGCATGTTTTCGTATCTTGCAGCGTGCGGTTCCTATAGCAGCGCGAGCCAACGTGCGACGACGTCGCGCCGTTCTAATTCTCTCGGGACTCCTCAACACCTTGTAATCAGTATCATTGCGGGCCGTGATCTCGTCGGTAAACAGTGGCGACTAGGTTGAGCGTTTTCACTCTCATAGTCGGCAATCGTGACAAACGTGTGCATCTGCTCTGATTCAGCGTGCACTCAAATGTACGCATTCAGTCTAATAGCCCGCAGACCCTCGTTATAGGTTTGTTGTATTTTCGGACAAGCATCCCGTTTTTGATTTTCTTCGAGTTGGGCGCCTCAATGATCGTTGCGTCTCCGTTCATGCAATCCATGAGCTGCATTCCTAGGCTCGTCAGGACGGTGTTGGTGACGGTAAAGTCTGTGCGGTCATGAAGTCTTTTTTTCTACGGCCGGGGAGCCTAATGATCGCCGTCGGGTCGGGCGCCACGGTCTCGCCGGGCGCCGGCATCGGTACGCTCACGGTCACCCAGGGCGTCACGTGGGCCAGCGGCGGCGACTACAACTGGCAGATCGCGAACGCGACCGGCAG
>RFVZ01000306.1 GCA_009922405.1 Betaproteobacteria bacterium | reverse complement strand
TTTGACGGTTTCGAGCCCAGAGCAGCTGGGGTTCGGGCCCTGCTGCCCCATGTGGATCGTTTCCTGCCGGTGCACAATTTGGCCAGTCTGGCGGATTTGGGACGGGCGCTTCGAGCGCCGGCGCTGCGGCCATCTCAATATGAAAGGAAACGAGGGTAATGGACAGTCTCGATCTGCAAGTGCTCGCGCAAGCGCGCGATTGGCTCAATGAGGGGCACTCGGTTTGGTTGGTGACCGTGATCGAGACCTGGGGCTCAGCCCCCCGCCCACCCGGCGCGCTACTGGCGCTGCGCAACGACGGGTTCGTCGTCGGTTCGGTCAGCGGCGGTTGTGTTGAAGACGACTTGATCGAGCGGGTCCGGTTGGGTGAGCGGGTCGATCGCCCGTCCCTGGTGAACTATGGCGTGACCAAAGAAGAGGCCGCGCGATTTGGCTTGCCGTGCGGTGGCAATTTACGGCTCGTGCAGGAACCTTTGCGGGCCAGTGGCTGGATCGACGAGGTGTTGGCACGCACCGAACGACATGAACTCGTCGCCCGTCGCCTGGTCCTCGAGACCGGCGATGTCACGATTGAGTCGGCCCGTCGCGATGATGCGTTCACGTTTGATGGCCTAACCATGCGCGCCTTGTTTGGGCCGCGTTGGCGTCTGCTGATGATTGGGGCGGGGCAGCTTTCACGAGCCGTCGCACCGATTGCGATGGCGCTCGATTTTGATGTGATCTGTTGCGACCCTCGCGAGGAGTACCACATGACCTGGGACGTGCCCGGTACGACCTTCAGCAACGCGATGCCAGATGATCTGGCTGTCGAACTTGTATTAGACCCCCATTGCGCCGTGATCGCGCTGACCCATGATCCGAAGCTTGACGATCTGACTTTGATGGAAGCACTCAAGTCGCCCGCGTTTTACATCGGCGCTCTGGGCTCCCGGGGTAATACTCAAAAACGTAAAGAGCGTCTAAAAGAGTTCGATTTGACCGAGGAGCAGATCGATCGGCTGCATGGCCCGATCGGTCTGGATCTTGGAAGTAAAACGCCGGCGGAAATCGCGGTTTCGATCGTGGCTGAAATCATTGCGGTTCGTAACGGCGTTGCATTGGTGCAGAAAAAAACCGGCTCTTCGGTCCCGGCTGTTGCAAACTAGCGCGATGCGGTTCAAACGTTCTGTAGTGGTGGGTTAGAGCATGGTTTTGGTTATGGGCGCAGGGGCTGTGGGCTGCTTTTTGGGCGGCCTCCTGCAAGCCTCTGGTCAGTCGGTCGTGTTCGTCGGACGTTCCAGGGTACTTGAGCCGTTGGCGACCCACGGCCTGACCTTGACGGATCTGGATGGCCGCCAGAACACCATCGCCGCAGATGATTTGCGGCTCTTCTCAGACCTACCGTCAGAGCCACCCGTGGTGACCTTGCTCTGTGTGAAGGCCGGTGCGACCCTTGCCGCGGCTCAGTTGCTCGAGTCCTCGCTACCCGCCGGCAGCGTGGTGGTCTCGATGCAAAACGGCGTCGGCCAGGCCGCATTGGCCCAGAGCGCCGCCCCGTCCTTGTGTTTTCTGGATGGAATGGTTTCGTTCAATATCGCCAACCTGGGCGATGGCCGTTATCACCGCGGGACCGCCGGATTTTTGGCAGCTACTGACCATCCGGTGCTACGGCCAGTTGCCGAAGCATTTAAGTTACAGCAACTTAAGCTGCGGTTAGTGGCCGACATGCGCCCGATTCAGTGGGGCAAGTTGCTACTCAATCTGAATAACCCAGTGAATGCCTTGTCGGGAATGCCGCTGCGCGAAGAACTGATGCAAGCGGGCTATCGACGTTGTCTGGCCGCACTTCAGGAAGAAGCGCTAAACGTGTTGCGCGCTGCGGCGATCGAACCCGCGCAACTGACTGCCGTAACTCCCCAGAAATTCTTGCGGGTGCTGCGCTTGCCGACTTTTTTGTTTCGACTGGTCGCGAGGAAAGCGCTCAAGATCGACGCCAAAGCGCGCTCCAGCATGGCCGATGATCTAAGCGCCAGGCGCCTGACCGAAATCGCGTGGCTCTGTGGTCAGGTCCAGCGCCTCGCGCAATCCGTTGGATTGCAAGCGCCCCTCAATGCGCGGATGCAGGCCCTGGTCGAGGCCTGGCCGCAACGTGGGGTGCCGTATTCACCCAGACAGCTAACTCAAGCGTTGGGGATCTAAGTCCCCAAAACTTAGAACGATGCGGTCGCGCTCACGGTGATCCGACGCCCGATCACGTCGTAGACACCCGGGAACGTATTACCGAAGTTCGAGGCCGTTGGCCCAATACCAGTTCCAATAATCGGTGGGCGCTTGTCAAACGCGTTGTTGATCGTCATGGAGAGCTTCAGGTTCTTCATGGCCTGCCAGGCACCGTTCAAGTCGACGTAGTTGACCGACTTGATGGTGGAGTATTCTGGGAGGTAGGTGGTCCCACCGGGCTGCTCCGAGGTGCTTCCAATGTAGCGCCAGTTGTAGCCCAGCATGTAGTTGCCAACGGTCCACATCGTGCGTTGAGTAAACCGGTTCTTGGCATATGGCGTACCAACGTCGGTTCCGTAATAGCCTGCCTGTTCCAGCACGGGTACGTTTGGAAGCGTTTTGACGTCGGCCTTCTGCAGATGACTGAGTTGCAGGCCAATGTCAACGCGGCCCAACTGCGGCGCGCCAAACTGCTTCATCATCAGTCGGTAGGAAACGCCGACGTCGATGCCGTTGTAGTCATAGACGCCGAGGTTCGAAGACTGGGTAACGACCCCTTTGCTGCCGCTTCCGTTCAGGCTACCGCTGATGAGGTCGCGCTGGATCGACTGACAGAAGACGTTATTGCCGAAGCCCGGGTTTTGCAACGGG
>RFVZ01000305.1 GCA_009922405.1 Betaproteobacteria bacterium | reverse complement strand
GGTTGAGCAGCGGCTGGTTGAGCAGCGGCTGGTTGAGCAGCGGCTGGTTGAGCAGCGGCGGGCTGAGCGGCGGCCGGAGGCGCAGACGCGGGCTGGGTTGCGGCAGCCTTCCCAGGCGACTGCGCGTGGGCAACCAAACAAGCCAAGGCGAAAAATGGGGCAACTACGCATGAGGGGCGAATCGCACGAATCATCACTAGAAGGCTCCAAAAGAGATTTTGAGATCGGTTTTTGTTCGGATGAGAATGCCATGCCGGGACCGTCAGATCCACCTCATCGCGCCAAAGACGATCACGCCGGCAATGAGCGCTTGCATCGCGTTGCGCCGCCAGGCCCCTACCGCAAGGACAGCCAGTGCAGAAGGCAACCGACCGTCCTGAGCAATCTGGGCCATTGCGGGTCCAAACTGGAAGCCTTCAGGGGCCAGAAGTATCTGGCGTAATGTTCCCAAGGCGCCTGGCGCAACAATGGCGACCAACGCCAGCGCCGGAACAAAACTGAGCGCGACGCCGGCCCGACCCCGCGGCTGCCAATGCTCGGGCAACCATAAAAATGCGGTGCGGGTCATGATGGTGATCGCACCCATGCCAAACAACAGCGGCCACAAGAGTGACTGGTCAATCATCGCTTGGTCGGCTCTCTGCTTAAACCTCTGGTAGGCCATTCATTAGCCAATAAATAATGACCAATCAACCCCGCGCAGGCCCCGCACAAAGTTGCAAGGGCAAGACCAATTCCAGCGGGCAGATTCACACTCAGAATTGCCACGATCGCGGTCACTGCCACCGCGCCTGTCGAGCCCGTCACGCGCAAAAGCGGAGCCCCGATCGCAAGCACCGCAAGTTGTCCGATCCACATCCAGTCTGATGACGTCGGTACAACGCCAGCACCAAAAATCCCAACCAGCGTGGCGCCTTGCCAAAGCAACCAAATCGCGAGATTCGCGCCAAGCTTGAACTGCTCGCGCTGTGCTTGGGTTCGCCCATCACGCCCCCGCAGGAGATAACCGGCGAGGGTCGCCTCGACCGTAAAGACACCGATCAAGAACCGACGCATTGGTGGCAAATGTCTAAAGTCCTGCGCCAGAACTGCGCTGGCCATGACGAAACGCAGATTGACCAAAAGCGCCGTGAGCAAGATCGATGCTGGCGGCGCCCCGGCTGCTAGAAGCGGCAAGACCGCCAGTTGAGCTGACCCTGCATACATGATCAGGGACATCCCCACCGCTTGCGCTGGATCGAGGCCGGCTTGAATCATGGCGAGACCCGTCACAGTCCCCCAGATCACAATCCCTAGCAGGGGTGTTGCCATGGCGACGACCCCGGCCTGAAAGGCGGCTCGGTCCTGAATTGAGACCGCCATCAAACAACCAACATCAAAAAATCAACATTTCGGGATCGACTTCAGTGCTGGTGTTCAGCCGATGGTGGCGCGGGCAGAACCCGGACATTCACCGACACGGCCCCCGCCTTCTCAAAGCGAAGCGTCATCGGAAAGCTGTTACCCACCTTCAGCGGCGTCTTCAGGCCGATCAACATGACGTGCATTCCCCCCGGCTTGAATTCGACCGTTTGTCTGGCTGGGACTTCAACTGAATTCAGTTGGCGCATCCGCATCACGTCACCGTCCATACGCATGGTGTGAAGTTCGACCGACTGCGCGATATCCGCTGAGACACCGAGAAGCCGATCGTTGGTGGCTCCGCCATCGATTCGAAAGTACCCCCCTCCAACAGTCTGCCCCTGAACGGTCGGCCGCGCCCAAGGGGCTTGCACAAAGGCCTGTACCTGTGCCGCTGCCTGTGCCTGTGCCTCGGGGTTACAAACCAACAAGAGCCCTGCTAAGGCCATCGCACAGCCCCGCCCGAAAATCCAAAGTAAATGATTCATATGAGCTCCGTTTAGTGCTGATGTCCACCGCCACCGCTCAACCCAGGCAGCACCTCGAGCCGGGCCGCAGGCGCCTTGAGTCCCTTCGTGCTGGAACCCGTGGATGAAACCTCAGCCCAGTTCAGTTCGCCCTTCTCGCAAACCTGCTGAACCTTGAACCAAATCACACCCGGTTTGGGGGGCGTCTGCCCGCGCAACACGAACTCGTCATAGTGGGCATCGGCCAGAAATGCCTCCGGTGACTGGGCGCGCCAGATCACTTCGGAGACGGTTTCGTCGATCTTTCGACCGTGGCTATCGTAGGGCTCTGCGAGTTTCACCCGTTGCATTTCAAGCTTCCAACCTGGCTTGGGAATGGGCTTGGTTCCGACAAATCCGGCGGGAATCTGGACCCTCACCGTATGAGTTGCAGAACCTTCGCAACCGTGGGTGACCCGCAAGACCGCCTTGTACCCGGTATTTGCCACCGCCGCTGGTTCTTCAAGCGTGACGTGAGCCTGAGTTCCCGCACTGATGAAAAACATCCCCGCCGCGAGTGCGAAGCCTGGCCTCAGGGACCGCTCCAACACCGTCTTAAATATTGGATTCAACATTGAAGTTCTCATGATTTACAGATTGATTTTAAGTTCAGCCACAAAGGTGCGCTGCGGATAAGGATGAAAGTTCCAATACTTGTCATTATTGAGGTTGTCCACCCCAAACGCCAGGGAGTGACGTTTGTCGATCTGATAGCGGGCGCGCACATCAACCACGAAGAACTTGCTGACCCCTTGATAGGCAAAACCATTGACATCGCTATTGTTGAGCGTCCGGAACTGCGGGCCACTGTAACGCGCTCCAATGCTGGTCACCCATTGTGGATCCCAGCGATAACTCGCCAGTGTGCTCGCCCGCCATCGCGGGGTGTTTGGTTGGCGCTTATTCAAGGTGTCGCCGGCGGTGACCACGAACCCGTCGTTCT
>RFVZ01000304.1 GCA_009922405.1 Betaproteobacteria bacterium | reverse complement strand
AATCGCCACCTCCAACAGGGCACTGTTGGGGCCGACGAACCTTCAATCCCTAAGGTTGCCGATGCGTCCAACCCTTGACGAAATTCGTGCGCGTCTGCGTGCCGGCTTTCCCGATGCTGCGGTTCTTGAGGTTCACGATGACAGTGCCGCGCATGCGGGCCATGAAGGCGCCAAGGACGGCGCGGGGCATTTTAGAGTCCTGATCACTTCGAGTCGGTTCGAGAATCTGCGGCCTGTGGCACGACATCGGCTTGTGTATGATTGCGTCGCGGATTGGATGCCGCACAGAATTCATGCGCTATCTCTGACTGCAACCACTCCCCAAGTTTGACTGCTGGCCCAACATTGGGCCACTGATGTCAAGTTCCACGCCCAATTTGGACCGCATTCATGCTTTCTCTCTCACCCGTTAAAGGCCGCAGTCTCGCATCCGTAGTCGCTGCATCGGCGCTCATTATTGGCGTTGGCATCTCAACTCCAACGTGGGCTCAAAATGCCGTCGTCGTTAACGGTAAGGCCATCCCAAAGGCCAAGCTTGACGAATTTTTAAAAGCATTGGCTGCCCAGGGCCGCGCAACCACACCAGAATTGCGCGAAATGGTCCGCGAGGAATTGATTTCCCGTCAGCTATTCCTTGAAGAAGCAGAACGAAAGGCGCTCGCCAAGAACAGCGATGTCAAGCTCCAGCTGGAGGCTTCACGCGAGGACATCCTCATCCGGGCCCTGATTCGCGACCAGATTAAGAGTCATCCAGTTAAGGATGCCGATGTGCAGGCGGAGTACGACAAGCTCTCCAAATCGCAAAGCGCAGAAAAAGAATTCAAGGCCCGGCACATTCTCGTGGAAGCCGAAGACACCGCAAAGAAGCTGATTGCAGAGCTCAAGGCTGGGGCGAAATTTGAAGATCTTGCTAAACAGTCGAAAGATCCCGGTAGTGCAGCGAACGGCGGTGACCTTGATTGGAATCCACCCGGAACCTTCGTGAAGGAATTTGGCGCAGCCATGAGCAAGCTGGAGAAAGGCCAGCTCACCGATCAGCCGGTCAAGACACAGTTCGGGTGGCACGTCATTCGAGTCGATGATATTCGGGCGATGGCTCCGCCGCCGCTCGATCAACTCAAGCCTCAACTCCAGCAGGAACTTGAGCGCCGTAAGATTCAGCAGCTCCAGAAAGATCTACGTGCTAAGGCCAAAATCGAATAATGCGATCGCGCTGCGCTCGCTATCCAAGTACCGATACCTTTCGAACCACCAGGAGTAAGCATGAGCGAGAAACCCCAACCCGCTGATCAGACGTTTGAAGACGAGGTCCTGAGTTCCATCGAAGAAGAGCTTCCCGAACTCGTCAAAATGGTCGTGGTCGGCATGGATCGTGACGGCGACGTGATCGTTCTTGGCTTTGACCGCAAAGACGAAGATGGACTCCTCGATGAAATCGGTGTTTTCCGACTGCTCGGACAGGGTATTACGGGCATGTCGGACATCATCGAACAGGACGATGCGGAGCCTACCGAAGGCGAATAGTCGGTTTTTTGGTTGCTAGTGTTCCTCGATCCGGACGGGGGTTCCCGCCTCAACCTCGTCAAACAGTTCGGCCAGATCCTGATTTCTCATCCGAATACAGCCTATTGAGCCGGGTGCCCCCATCGCGACACGATCGGGGCTACCGTGGATGTAGACGTAGCGTCGCATTGTGTCGACATTGCCCCAGCGATTAAATCCGGGCTCCATTCCGCTCAGCCAGAGAATCCGGGTCAAGATCCAATCACGCTTGGGAAAGGCCGCGTCGAGTTCGGGGGACCATATTTCGCCGGTCGGGCGCCGCCCAACAAACACTGTGTTCAGGGGCATCCCCGTGCCAATTCTGGCGCGGATCTGATGTTCGCCCCGAGGGGTCTTGAAGCTTCCAGATAATTCACCGGCACCGTTGGAGGCGGTCGAGACCGACCAGCGTCTCAACAACCGACCCTCGTCGCAGAGATCAAGCTGCTGCCGAGCAAGATTGATCAGGATCGTTCTCATTGTGATTCGCCTTATGGATGCGGGACTTTTGGAGACGACGATCAGCAAAGAAATCGGCCAGCAGGCGGGCTGATTCCGATGCCATAACCCCCGCGACGACCATCGTATGGTGGTTGAGCTTCGGTTCGGCAAACAAATCGACGACACTGCCGCACGCACCTGTTTTGGCATCAGACGCACCAAACACCAGGCGCTTGATTCGGGCGTGCTGTATTGCACCGGCACACATGGCGCAGGGCTCTAGCGTCGCGAATAGTTCGCACTCAGTGAGGCGGTAATTGCCCAGATATTGACCTGCCGCTCGGATCGCAAGAATTTCCGCATGCGCGCAAGGGTCGTGATTACCGATCGGCGAATTGTGCCCAATCCCGACTAATTGGCCCTGCTTGACGATCACCGCGCCGACCGGTACTTCGCCCGCCTGTGCGGCGAGGCTCGCTTGCGCAAGTGCTAATTGCATCCAGTCCGGATCGGACTGCGCCGCCTCTCCCCTACTTGGCAAGTTTCGGCTTCTTAGAGTGTTTCTTGGGGTGCCGCGCGACCGATGCGGCCTTCTTGGCGCTGGACTTTGAAGTCTTTGCCGAGTTCTTCTTGGTCGAACGATGAGCGTGATGTTTCGCTGAACTCGTTGTCGAACGATGAGCCGCCTTCTTGGCAACTTTCGCGGAGGGGGCCTCTGCGGCCGGCACGGAACCGCTCTGTACCGCACCTGAGGTGGCCGGTGCTGGGGCGGCTATCACCGGAGGCGCCTTAGGGGGCGTCGCAACGGGCGTCGGTACGGGCGTTGGTACAGGCGTCGGAACGGGCGTCGGAACGGGCGTCGGAACGGGCGTCGG
>RFVZ01000303.1 GCA_009922405.1 Betaproteobacteria bacterium | reverse complement strand
TCGATGAATCAGAGGCCATTTCACCCCCTTCGGCCGACCGGTCGTGCCCGAGGAATACAACATGTCGAGGCCCTGCGAGGGATCCTCGATCGGGGCGTCTGAGGCCCCAGTGAGAGCGGACTCCCAGTCTCCGAAACCTGAGAACGGTTCCCCAACACAAAAGTTCAATACCCGATCAGACAGTCTTTGCTGTAAACCGTTTTTCACAACATCGAGTCGGGAGTCCATCAGAAAGAGGCGGGCATCACAGTCCTGAAGTATGTGAATGATCTCGTCGAGCGTTAGCCGCGTATTGATCGTCGTGTAATAAACCCCAGCCCGATCCAGACCAAAACAGGTCTTCAGGAAGTGGAGCCCATTGGGCAACAACAGTGCTACATGGTCGCCCTGCTGGATACCCAGCGACCTCAAGACCCTGGCGACCCGATTGGCGCCTTGATCAAGTTGGGCGAAGGTCAGTTGTTCACCCGTCTCGCAGATCTGGATCGCCACCTTTTGGGGGTCTGCAGCAACGGGTTTGAGCGGAAACAGCATCAGTAGTCACGCCATGCGAAGAATTTCGATCAGTGTTGGATACAGATCTTCCCGAACTGGGCGCCGCTTTTGAGGTAATCGAAGGCTTCCTTGAGTTCTTCGAACGCAAAGACCCGGTCAATGACAGGTCTGATCTGATGAAGGTCAATGGCACGTACCATCGCTTCGAATCCGTCGCGGTGGCCGACCGTGACCCCCTGAAGTCTTACTTGCCGGGTGATCACGTATCCCAGAGACGTTTCCATACTCGACCCAGAAAGGATGCCAATCATTGCGATTGTGCCCCCTGGTCGGATGCAACGAAGCGACTGTGGCAGGGTTTTTTCTCCACCCAATTCAACGATCAGGTCGTAACCGCGGCCTTGGGTGATTTCTCTCGTGGCTTTCGCCCATTCCGGATGCTCCCGGTAATTGATGGTCTGATGCGCACCCAGCGCACGAGCCTTTTCCATCCGCTCTTCGCTGGAGGAAATGACGGTCACGTGGGCGCCAAGCAATCGGGCGAACTGAACCGCAAACAGCGCAACGCCCCCGCATCCCTGGATCAGCACCTTGTCGCCCGCTCGAAGACTGGTTGCGCTCTGGATGGCATTCCAGGCGGTCAGCGCCGCACAGGGCAATGTGGCTGCCTCCAGATCGGAGTAAGCAGACGGGATTTTGACAACACCTTGTTCCGACAGACACATGAACTGCGCCATGGTGCCGTCAATCGGCCCCCCCAGAGACTGCGTCAATCGCTCAAGATCCGGTTCGCCGGCAATCCAGTTCTGGAAGTAAGTCGGACAGACACGGTCGCCGACCGCAACCCGCTTTACGCCCTGACCAATCTCGACGACAACGCCCATCCCGTCCGAAACCGGAATCAGTGGCAGGTTCCCCGTGTGACTTCCATAGCCACGATTTGGAACCACAAGGTCCCGGTAGTTCAATGACGAAGCCGCCATCTGTATCAGCACCTCACCCGGACCTGGCGTTGGCACAGGCCGCTCAGACAGCCGAAGATGGTCCATTCCCCATTCGCCTTCAATCTGGAAAACACGCATGGCTGGTCCTTGCTGAGAGTGATTCGATTCGTTTTAGGGGCGCAGGTCGCGAGAGATCCGCTCAAGCAACATTTCCGTGGAGCCATCGACGAGACCGGCCACCTGTGCGGCTAAGAGATGCCGTGCGAAGGGCACTGCTTCCGAAAAAGCCTGCGCGCCAACAGCATGCATTAACGCTGGAATATGTCGCGACGCCATCCGGGTAGCAAACACCTTTGCACGTGCGGCTTCGCTACGGATATCCTGACCATGATCTGCACGCTGAGACGCGCGCGCGATCATCAGACGCAAGGCATCGAGTTCAATCTCGGCGTCCGCCAGGGTCCAACGCCAGCCCTGGTGATCATGCAGTCGGGCCCCGAAGGTGCTGCGCGACATCCCATAATCTGCAGCACGCTGCAAACAGTCTTCGACCATGCCACAGCACATGGCCGCAACGTAAATTCGAGCCACATTGATGGCACCCAAAATGTCCCGCATCGCGAGGCCCGGTCCTGCAATCAAACATTCAGTGGGGCAGGCATAGCCCTCCAATACCAACCCACCGACCCCCATTGAGGAAATCCCCGGGTCTGGAGAGTCATCGCGACGACGAAAACCGGCTTGATCCGCTTCGATCAGAAACGCGGCAATCCCCCCTGTTCCCCGTTCCAGCGAGGTCTGGGCATACACAATGATCTTCGTCGCGTATTGCGCGTTGATCACCCATGCCTTGGTACCGTTAATCTGCCAACCTGTTGAGTCCGGGATCGCCCGGGTCTGAATAGACGCCACGTCAGATCCAGCCTCAATCTCCGTGATTGCCGTACAACCCGAATCGTGTCCTGCCAACAGCCCAGGAAGGAGGCGGTCTCGCACTTCGGGGGTGGCAAGGCGCGAGACCTGCTCGGCCACGTTATGGGTATTGATCAGCGCCATGGCAACGCCAAAATCGGCCTGCGCCAACAGGCGCAACGCCTCCATTTGGCAGCGCAGAGATAACCCAAGCCCGCCCATCTCGATGGGCACGCGCATCCCGAGAATTCCGACGCGCGAGGCGGCTGGAAGCAGATCACTGCAACTCTGTCGATCTCGAACCCAGGAACTGGCGCGGGGCGCGACCTGAACTTGGGCGAATTCACGAGTTCGTTCGAGGAAATCGGCCTCCGCTGGCGACCAGCGCAGATCATCCATGGCGAACGACTCCCAGGCGGCGCAGCGCCAGTCTGACCGCAGCACCTAGCATCGGCACCAAACCCCGGGGTAAAAAAATCGTGGCGACCACCAAAATAAAACCGTAGGTAATCA
>RFVZ01000302.1 GCA_009922405.1 Betaproteobacteria bacterium | reverse complement strand
CCACCTGGACGGTGACCTACGTGGTCCATCAGGGGCCGGGTACCGCGTGCGCCATCATCGATTCTGTTCTGGACTACGACCCCAAATCTGGGCGGACCAAGACCGAATCGGCCGACCGGGTGATCGAGTACGTCAAATCTAACCACTTAGATGTGGTCTGGATTCTCGAGACCCACGCCCACGCTGATCATCTAAGCGCCGCCCCTTATCTCAAACAGACACTCGGCGGTAAGACCGCCATCGGCGACCACATCGCCCAGGTTCAGGATGTGTTCAAGAGAATCTTCAACCTGGAGCCTGAGTTCAGGCCCGACGGTTCCCAGTTCGATCGCCTCCTGGCCGATGAAGAGGCGTTTGAGATCGGCGAGCTGACGGGCAAAGTGCACTATGTGCCCGGCCATACACCCGCGTGTGTCCACTTTGAGATTGGCGATGCGGTGTTCATTGGCGACACAATGTTTATGCCGGATGTGGGAACGGCACGGTGCGACTTCCCCGGTGGCGACGCCAAGACCCTATATGCATCGGTGCGCAAGCTCTTGAGTCTGCCGCCACAGACCCGACTGTTCATGTGCCATGACTATCCCCCCAACCATCGGGAAATCGCGTTTGAAACCACCGTAGCCGAGCAGCGCGAAAAAAACATTCATGTGCACGACGGAATTTCCGAGGCCCAGTTTGTCGCGATGCGAACCCAACGCGATGCGACCCTGGAAATGCCGGTGCTGATCCTCCCTGCGGTTCAGATCAACATCCGCGCGGGCGAACTGCCACCAAAAGAATCCAACGGCGTCGCCTACGTCAAGATCCCTCTCAACGCGCTCTGAAGATGAATTCCTTTTTGGCCTCGCAGGCCTTGGTGGGATTCGTTGCGAGAAAACCATGACTAAGAACCTGCACGTCGTTTGCCCCCAATGCAATGCCACCAATCGGGTTCCGACGGGAAAACTCACGGCCGAGCCCAACTGCGGCAAATGCCAAACGCCTTTATTGGAGCCACATCCTCACGATCTGGCCGCAGCGGCCTTCAACGCACAGCTCGCCAAAAGCGACTTACCGCTGGTCGTCGATTTTTGGGCGCCCTGGTGTGGCCCCTGCCGGATGATGGCCCCTGCGTTCGAGAAGGTTAGCAGCGAGATGCATGGCCGCGCGCGCTTCGTAAAGGTCAATACCGAGATCGAACAGTCACTGGCAGCCACCTACAACATCCGAAGTATTCCGACGCTGGCAGTTTTTTCGCAGGGTCGCGAAATTGCCAGGCAGGCGGGCGCGATGTCAGCTGCAGATTTAACGCGCTGGGTCAGCGCTGCGCTGCCTCAGGTCTGAGCCCAATGGGCGCGTTCAAAGTACTTTTGATCGCTTCGACCCTTTGGTTCGGAATAGC
Organism: Betaproteobacteria bacterium; assembly: GCA_009922405.1. Lineage (GTDB taxonomy): Bacteria > Pseudomonadota > Gammaproteobacteria > Burkholderiales > Burkholderiaceae_E > RFPW01. Next base: position 1,482 of record RFVZ01000302.1, on the reverse strand, counting down.
TTGCGCAAATGCCAGCGCTCAGGAGACCGTTTCGCTCATACGGGAAGATCAGAATGTAACCGCCGTTCTGGCCTATGCTCCGAAGTTGGTTGTTTGCAGCGGAATAGCAGTCGTCTCGCCAGGAGCGGGTGGGTCCGAACATGGCTACCGTTATCTTGGCGAAGCGCTTTCCGCCCTTGGATACATGACGATCGTGACTGGTCACCAAGAGAGCGGCGCACGCGTTTTACGCGAGCATCTACTCCGAGACGGTATTCAGCGCGGCTTAGCCAAGTTAATTACGGACCCAAATGCCTACCGTGGCAGGTTGATGGATGTTGCTGCTGCCCAGCGCTGGGCCTTTGAGAGGTGTGGCTCCAGCAAATCCATCCTGATCGGCCATTCCATGGGCGCTGCAACGGTCATGCTGGAGGCTGGCGCACGAAATAATGTGGGGGCAAGCGGTGCGAATTCGTTCAGTGCTTACATCGCGTTGTCACCACAGGGCTCTGGATTGATTTTCCCAGAGAACGCTTGGGCACACATCGAGGCGCCAGTCCTGATGCTCACAGGAACACGCGATACAGAATTGGGCGGAGCCTCTTGGGAAACGCGGACAGAACCATACAAGGGTATGGCGACAGGTTGCAAATGGCTGGGCGTCATCGACGGTGCGACGCATATGAACCTTGCCGGGATCGGTCGGTCACGAAGCGCGGAAGTGTCAACAACACAGACGATCACGGCATTTCTAGATGGCGTGCATCGCGGTGACTGCAGGCTCGAGAAGCCAATCGAGGGCATCGAAATTCAGACGAAGTAATCGTCGCTGCAAGCTACCGGGTTTCGATCGAGACGCGTTCCTAAGGAACCTCGCGGTCGAAATCCTGGCCTTCTTCGACAAAACCCTTCTCTAGGAGGGCGATACCCTAAATTCCCGAGAGCACAGCATCCACCGCCGACACCAACGCACTACGCTGCGCCGCGATGTTCTCGATGGGATGCCTCAGCAACTTTGCAGGCAAGGGGGCAGTGTAATGAGCGAGCGCATGCAGACGTTGGCCCTTGATCGTAATGACCGGACACAGCGCTGTCGGAACCTTGGTCGACTCATCTGACACCGCTAGCGGAATGGTCAGTCGTGTGGCCAACGCATCGAGCAGGTCGCTCTGGATCACCACAACGTACGGGATACCGTCAGCCGCGCTATTGCTTGGGTTAGCGAAAACATCGTACTGGGCCATTTGATGCCTACCACGGGCGCAGATCGGCACCAGGGATGCCATGTGCTTCGAAGCGGTCGTTTTGGGCGGAGATCCATTCCCCAAACTCTGCTTCAAACTCTTTTCGGCGAGCAGCACGACTGCGCTTGTCCTGATTGGCAGTTAGGGCATGGTAGTGCTCGACTGAAAGAATCACGGTGTCGAGATGACCCGCAACAATGACGCGGTGGGCGAAATTTGCGTTGGTCCGAGCGACGACGTTGTCACCAATTCGCTCAAC
>RFVZ01000301.1 GCA_009922405.1 Betaproteobacteria bacterium | reverse complement strand
TCGTCGGCCAGAACGATGACTTCTTCACCGGCCAACGGCACCTCGGCCAAGCCTTGAATTTCGACCGGAATAGACGGACCCGCTTCCTGAATTGGCTTGCCGTTTTCATCGAGCATGGCGCGCACGCGGCCATAGGCTGAGCCTGCCAACACGACATCGCCGCGGCGCAAGGTACCGCTTTGCACCAACACCGTAGCGACCGGTCCACGCCCCTTGTCCAGGCGCGCTTCAATCACCAATCCCTTGGCGGGCGTCTCACGCGGTGCGTGCAATTCGAGCACTTCAGCCTGCAGCAAAACGTTCTCAAGCAGCTCATCAATTCCCTGCCCGGTCTTTGCAGAAACCGCAACGAAGGGTGAATCACCGCCGTACTCTTCGGGGACCACTTCATGGCCCACCAGCTCCTGCTTGAGGCGCTCAGGATTTGCTTCGGCTTTATCGATCTTGTTCATCGCCACAACGATCGGCACGCCAGCCGCTTTCGCGTGGTTGATCGCCTCAATCGTTTGCGGCATCACGCCATCATCGGCCGCCACGACCAAAATGACGATGTCGGTCGCCTTGGCGCCCCGCGCACGCATGGCCGTAAACGCCTCGTGACCTGGCGTATCGAGGAAGGTAATGACCCCACGCGGCGTCTCGACGTGGTAGGCGCCGATGTGCTGGGTAATTCCGCCGGCCTCACCTGCCGCCACCTTCGCGCGACGGATCGAATCGAGTAGCGACGTTTTACCGTGGTCGACGTGGCCCATCACGGTCACGACCGGAGGCCGCGGTAGATCCACCACATCGACCGCTGTGGCCGCAGTGGCCGATTCTTCGAGGAAGGTTTCAGGGTCATCAAGCTTGGCCGCAAAGGCCTTGTGACCCATCTCTTCGACCAGAATCATTGCAGTTTCTTGATCGAGCACCTGATTGATCGTGACCATCTGGCCCAACTTCATCAAGTGCTTGATCACTTCGGCCGCTTTGACCGACATCTTGTGGGCCAGGTCAGCCACGGTGATCGTCTCAGCGATATGAATTTCACGAACGATCTGCTCGGCCGGTACGGCTTCAACATCCCCACGCTGATCCCGATCGCCACCCCGACCGCCCGAACGGCCACCGCTTCGAGGACCACGCCAGCCTGTCGTACCCCCCGGAGCCCCGCGGGTCTTCAGAGCCTGCTTTTTCTTGGCATCTTCTTGCCAACTGCTCGAGAGGTTGGCGGACTTTAGATCTTTAACGTCCTTGACGCCTTTGCCCCGCTCTTTGGCGTCCCCCGCTGCCGCGCCGGCACCCGCAGGTTTGGCAGCCGGCTTGGTCAACGTGACCGTTTTCTTCTCGCCCGCTTCGCCCGTCGCGCCAGCAACCGTGCCGGCCACTGCTGCCGCAGGCGCGGGCGCAGGTGCCTCAACCTTCGCCGGCGTACGCTTGGCAACCGTCGTCATTCGATTGATCGAAGCCACTTCGGCCTCGATGCGACGTCGCGCGTCGGCGCGCACTTTAGCCTCTTCCTGAGCCAGTCGGGCCGCCTCGGTCGCAGCATTCGTCGCCGCTTGCGCAGCCGCTTCAGCGCGTGCGCGCACCGCAGCCGGTGCGCCTGCACTTTCGGGGTTTGCGGCGGCCTGAGCCTGCGTGTCCGGGACCATCGCAGCGTCTGCGCCGGATGCGCCCGTAGCGCTTCCAAGCTGGACATTCTTGCCAGCAGCCTTCCCACCTGCTGGCGCCTGAGCCCCATCGGCCGCGCGCTCCTCGAGAACCTGCAGGGCTTGTTGCGCCTGCAGCTCACTGAGTCGCTGACGCTCCACCCGCGCTTCTTCTTCGCGCCGCGCCGCTTCAGCCGCAGCCGCCGCCTCGCGTTCAAGCTCGAGCGCAAGCGCCTGTTGCTTGGCAAGAAGTTCCGCTGCCTGCTGGTCGCGCGCCGCTTGCTCTTCGTGTTCCCGTTGGGCTTCGGCCTCTTGGGCTAAGCGTTGGGCTTCAGCAGCAGCCGCCTCAGCAGCAGCCACCGCGGCTGGCGACGCACCGTCATCACGCTGAACAAAGGTGCGCTTTTTACGGACCTCGACCTGGATCGTACGGGCGCGCCCACTGGCATCCGCCTGCTTGATTTCACTGGTCTGCTTGCGCGTGATCGTGATCTTCTTTTTGGTCTCTTCCTCGCCGCCGCCATGCGCGCGTCGCAAGGCCTGCAACAGCGCTGCTTTATCGGACTCGGTCAGACCATCTTGCGCAGACTCCTTGCGCACACCAGCCGAACGCAACTGCTCGAGCAGCACGTCCGTTGGCATCTTCAATTCGGCAGCAAATTTCTCGACATTAATACTAGCCATTCCGTTCCTTAAGACCTATGCGCCAGTGGCAGCGCTGGCGCCACCGGTGTGATCAGCAGACGAACCCGACGCAGCTTGCGCGGCTGCGTTCTCTTCCTCGGCAAACCAATGGGCGCGTGCGCGCAGGATCAATTCACGTCCAGCCTGTTCTTCAATCTGGGTCGCTTCCATGAGTTCGTCGATGGCGAGCTCGGCCAGATCATCGCGGGTCTGAATCCCGATGTCGGCCAGCTTGGCAGCGAGTTCACGGTCCATTCCCTCAAGCGAGAGCAGGTCTTCCGACAGATGCTCAATTTTCTCTTCAGTCGCGATTGCGCGGGTCACGAGAACATCACGCGCCCGGTTACGCAGTTCGTTGACGGTGTCCTCGTCGAAGGCTTCGATTTCGAGCATTTCCGCGATCGGCACATAGGCGATCTCTTCCAGGCTGGTAAAGCCCTCGTCGATCAGGATGTCAGCCACTTCCTGATCCACGTCCAGGCTCTCGATGAACCGCTCACGCAAGGTCGAGCGCTCGCCCTCCTGCTTGGAGCGGCTCTCATCAGCCGTCATGATG
>RFVZ01000031.1 GCA_009922405.1 Betaproteobacteria bacterium | reverse complement strand
AGGCTGCCGCGGTCGACCCGGGAGGCGATCTGGATGCAATTGACGAAGCGCTGGCTCAAACGGGTGGCCGCTTGGTCAAGGTCATGCTAACGCATGGGCATATTGACCACTGCGGGCAGGCGGCTGAATACGCGCGCCGTCACGGCGTGCCGATTGAGGGACCGCATCGGGACGATGCGTTTTGGATCGACCAGTTGCCGGCTCAAGGTCGGATGTTTGGATTCCCCACCCTTGACGCCTTTACGCCTGACCGCTGGCTGGTCGATGGGGATCGGGTGCAGGTCGGTGATCTCGACTTTCAGGTGATTCACTGCCCGGGGCATACGCCGGGGCATGTCGTGTTTTTTCATGCGACGAGCCGATTGGCGATTGTTGGGGACGTTCTGTTTGAAGGGTCGATCGGACGCACCGATTTCCCGCGGGGCAATCATGCCGCATTGATTCGTTCAATTCGCGAGGGACTTTTCCCCTTGGGAGACGATATCGATTTCGTTCCCGGCCATGGACCGATGTCTACTTTTGGTGCCGAGCGCCGCTCTAATCCCTACGTGAGTGACGCGGCTGTAGGGGTCTAGCGGTCTAGCGGCTCAGTGCTTTGGAGTCTTTTAGCGAAACAATCTGGTTAAAGACCGGCACCTCACGGCGATGGTCCACACGGTCAGCGACAAAATAGCCTTGACGTTCAAACTGGAATCGTTGCTCGGGATCGCAGAGGGCGGCGCCCGTCTCCACCCGGCTCCGGATTGACGATCGCGAATCCGGATTGAGACAGTCCAGCCAGTCGTCCCTTGCCCCCGGGTTGGGATCGTTAAATAGCGGCCCGTAGCGGCGGATTTCAGCCTCGGGCGCATCTTCGGGCAACCAGTGGATGTTGCCCTTCACTTTGTAATTATCTGCCCCCGGACTACCTGATTTGGAATCAGGCATCACGCGAGCATGAACCGCGATCGGCCGTCCATCCGCGTCGGCATCCCAGCCGGTGCATTCAATGACATGACCGTAGCGCAACCGGACCCGGGCACCGGGAGTCAGGCGGAAGAACCCCTTGGGCGGCGTGACCGCAAAGTCTTCGCGTTCGATCCAGAGCTTGCGACCGAATTCAAGTTGGCGTTGACCGAGCTCGGGGTGATGCGGGTGAACGGGGGCTATGCAGGTGTCGGTCTGGCCCTCGGGCCAATCCTCAAGCACCAGAAGCAAAGGATCTAAAACCGCGGTAGCGCGCGGCGCGTGGCCATCAAGATCATCACGGAGCGACTGCTCAAGGACGAACGGTTCGATCCAGCTATCGGACCGGGCCACCCCGATGCGCTCGCAGAAAAGTCGAATCGCGGCCGGGGTGTAACCACGGCGGCGCAGTCCTTCGAGGGTTGGCATCCGGGGATCATCCCAGCCATCCACCACCCCAGAACTCACCAACGCCTGGAGCTTGCGTTTGCTGGTTAGTGTGCCGGTGAGATGGAGCCGCGCGAATTCGGTCTGCTCTGGTACTGGCTGAGCCAGACAGCCAAGATCTGCCAGTCGTGCCAGAAGCCAGTCGTATAGCGGACGATGGTCTTCGAACTCGAGCGTGCAGATCGAGTGGGTGATGTTTTCGAGGGCGTCGGAGATCGGATGCGCGTAGTCGTACATCGGGTAGATGCACCACCGGTCACCCGTGCGGTGATGACTCGCATGACGAATCCGGTAAAGGACCGGATCACGCAGGTTCAGATTGGGCGACGCCATATCGATTCGTGCGCGTAGCACATGGGTGCCTTCAGCGTGTTGACCGTCGCGCATTTCGCGCATGAGCTGGAGGTTCTCCGCAGGGCTACGGTCGCGCCACGGACTCGGCTGACCGGGTTCGGTGAGCGTGCCGCGGGCCGCTCGCATCGCATCGGCGCTTTGTGAATCAACGTAAGCGAACCCACCCTCGATCAGGGCTTCGGCGAATGCGTAGAGCGTCTCGAAATGATCGCTGGCAAAGTAAAGATGTTCGGCACCGAACGCCGACCAACTAAAACCCAGCCAACGGACCGCGTCGATGATCGCATCGACGTACTCTTGCTCTTCTTTGGTAGGGTTGGTGTCGTCCAGTCGCAGGTGACACACGCCGCCAAAATCCTGAGCCAGACCGAAGTTCAGGCAGATCGATTTGGCGTGTCCAATATGCAGATAGCCGTTGGGCTCGGGCGGAAACCGGGTGCGAATCCGAGCCGGATCCGGCTCTGCCTGCGCCTGCTCAGGACCTGTACCAGGGGAGCCCCGCCAGCGGCGCCCGGCCCAGTGACCCGACGCCAGATCCGTTTCGATTCGGTGGCGGATGAAATTTGAGACGAGTTCGCTCAATGGTTGGCTAGATCAATGGGCGGTTAGATCAATGGGCTTTCAGGTCAATGAGCTTTGCGGAGTCGGCGGACTAAGCTTGACGTGTCCCACCGTGCACCACCCATGGCAATCACGTCGCCATAAAACTGATCGATTAGCGCCGTGGTCGGCAGGTGCGCACCATTGCGCTTGGACTCATCCAGACAAAGGCCGAGGTCCTTGCGCATCCACTCGACTGCAAAACCGAAGTCAAACTTGTCATCCACCATCGTGTGGCCGCGGTTGTCCATCTGCCACGACTGGGCCGCGCCCTTGCCGATCACCTCAAGCACCTGCTTCATGTCCAGGCCCGCAGCCTGGCCAAAGGCTACCCCCTCAGACAGTGCCTGAACCAGACCCGCGATACAGATCTGGTTGACCATCTTGGCCAGTTGACCGGCACCCGACGGACCGAGGCGCGTGCAAGCGCGAGAAAAGGCCATTGCGACGGGGTGGATCCGATCAAATGCGATTTGCTCGCCCCCGCACATCACGGTCAGCATTCCATTTTGCGCTCCAGCCTGTCCACCGGACACCGGTGCATCGATGAAGTGCAGATGGTGGGCGGTTGCGGCCGCGGCGAGCTCGCGTGCGACGGCTGCCGATGCAGTGGTGTGGTCCACGAAGACCGCGTCGGTCGACATGCCAGCGAAAGCACCATCGGGACCCAGGGTCACACTGCGCAGGTCGTCGTCATTGCCGACGCAGGCGAAAATAATCGCAGCGCCCTTCGCGGCTTCGCGGGGGGTCTCGGCGACCTTACCGTGATGCTGGTCCGCCCAGACCTGCGCTCGGGCAGTTGTCCGGTTATACACGGTGACATGATGCCCTGCGGCAGCCAGGTGGCCAGCCATCGGCCCGCCCATGGTGCCCAGGCCCAGAAAGGCAACGTTCTGTGCCGCGATCGGTTCGTAGGTTCGGCTCATGTCTCTCTGAAAATTAGAAGGGTTCAGTCCTCGCCCTGAAACGCTTCTTCACGTTTCTTGGCGATACCCGGAAGGAAAACGATGGCAAGCAGGAGAATCGCAAGGACCAGCAGAGTGGCCGAGAGTGGACGGGTGAAGAACACTGTGGCATCGCCACGCGAAATTGTCATTGCCCGACGCAGGAATTCTTCCATCAGTTTGCCGAGCACAAACCCCAAGAGCAGCGGTGCAGGCTCACAGTCGAACTTCTTGAACAAATAACCAAGAATCGCAAACGGAATTGTCATGAACACGTCGAAGACGTTGTTATTAATCGAATAGGCGCCCACGCAGCAGAACAGCAGGATGGCTGGAAACAGAACCCGATAAGGCACCGAGAGTAGCTTGATCCAGATTCCGATCAAGGGCAGGTTCAACACTACCAACATCAAGTTACCGATCCACATCGAAGCAATCAGACCCCAGAACAGGGCAGGGTTGCTGCTCATGACCTGTGGGCCAGGCTGAATGTTGTGAATCATCATCGCCGCGACCATCAGCGCCATCACGGGCGTGGTCGGGATGCCTAGCGTAAGCATGGGGATAAAGCTGGTCTGCGCACCCGCGTTATTGGCGGACTCGGGTCCGGCCACGCCCTCGATCGCGCCCTTGCCGAAACGCTCCGGGGTCTTACTGATTTTTTTCTCGAGCGCGTAGCTCGAGAACGATGCAAGGATAGCGCCGCCGCCAGGCAGAACGCCGAGCACCGATCCGAGCGCGGTACCACGACACATAGCCGGAAATGCAGTCTTCAGATCATCCCAGGTCGGAAGCAGGCCTTTGACCTTATCGGTGAAAACCTCGCGGTTTTCTTTCTGTTCGAGATTGATGATGATTTCGGCAAAACCAAACATGCCCATCGCTACGACAGCAAATTCAATTCCGTCGGAAAGCTCGGGAATGTCAAAACTGAAGCGCGACACCCCGGAGTTCACGTCTGTGCCGATCATGCCCAGCAGCAGACCGAGCACAACCATCGCCAGTGCCTTCCAGATCGAACCATGAGCGAGAACGACTGCCGCGATCAGGCCAAGGACCATGAGTGCAAAGTATTCGGCCGGACCGAACTTGAATGCCAACTCCGCAAGTGGAGGTGCAAACGCCGCAAGCAGGAAGGTGGCGATGGTGCCCGCAAAAAATGAACCGATCGCCGAGATCCCAAGAGCCGCGCCGGCACGCCCTTGCCGCGCCATCTGGTAGCCGTCGAGCGTTGTCACTACCGAGGACGATTCACCGGGCAGGTTGACCAGAATGGCGGTGGTTGAACCACCGTATTGGGCGCCGTAGTAAATACCCGCCAGCATGATCAGTGCGCTCGTGGGGTCGGCCATTTTGTAGGTCGCCGGCAGCAACATGGCGATCGTCGCGAGTGGCCCAATCCCGGGGAGCACGCCAATCAGCGTTCCGAGGATGACCCCAATCAGGCAGACCAGCAGATTCGCAGGGGTGGCCGCAGTGGCGAAGCCGAGCCCCAGGTTTGAGAGAAGTTCCATGAGCGATTAGACCGTTTTTGAATCAACGAGGGGCCAAGAACAGGGGCAACAGCGGGAACTGAAGTTCCAGGCCCTTTACAAACACAACCCAGGACAGTGCGAGCAAAACCACCGAAGCGAGCGCGGTATCTCGAAGTTTGAACTCGTGGCTGGCGACCGAACTGATAAAAATCAGCAGCACCAATGAGACCACGAGCCCCATTTTTGGCAGCAAGGCTGCGAAGAGCGCCACGGAAACCAAAATGGTCGTGATGGGCTTCCATTGAAAGGCTTCGATACGGAGTTCAGGCGCCTTCGCCTGGATACCGCCCGCAGAGATCAGCAAACCCAGGAAAACAAGCAGGCCGCCCAGCACGGTGGGGAAATAGGCTGGCCCCATCTTTGCCGCGGTCCCCATGTTGTAAGAGCGGGAGGCGACCATAAAGATAACCCCAAACAGGATGAACATTAATCCTGCAACGACATCGCGGTGATTACGTATTTTCATGGTGCCGAATTTTTATACCAATCAAGTGGTCAGTAAGCGGATTAAATAATCCCCCGAAAAGCGCGTTAAATCAACGGGATTCGGGTGCCGCGCGGCGGAGCATGCGCCGGTTAAATCACGCCGTCATGCCGCAGCGCAGCAAGACGATCTGCGCTAAGCCCGCAGAGCTCACTCAGGACGGCGTCGGTATCGGCGCTTAAGGCTGGGGGTGCGTGTTCCATTCGCACCGGTGTCCCCGAGAAGCGAACCGGGTTGGCGACCGTACCCACGGTGGCCCCCGCGCGATCGAGTCCAAGTTCAAGACCCCGCGCCTGGACCTGTGGGTGTTTAAACACTTGCGCCAGATCTTGGATTGGCCCGCAAGGCACCCCGACCGCTTCCAGGGCGTCGATCCACCAGGCTGCGGGACGGCGCTCAACCATTTTTTCTAACAGGGGGACGAGCGTTTCGCGTCCGCGGACGCGGTCTGAATTGCGCGTCCAGGTTGGGTCTTTGGCGAGTTCGGGTGCTTCGCCTGTTGTGACAAAACGACGAAACTGTTCGTCGTTTCCAACGGCCACGATGATCCATCCGTCCGCCGCGCGAAAGGTTTGATACGGCACGATATTCGGGTGGGCGTTACCTTGGCGGATTGGGGGCACCTCATTGGCGAGGTAGTTGGTTGCCATGTTGGCCATCATCGCCACTCCGACGTCCAGGAGCGCGAGATCAATCTGCTGTCCCAAGCCCGTGCGATCCCGCGCGATCAGCGCGGCGAGGATCGCCTGAGTGGCATACATGCCCGTCATCAGGTCAGTGACGGCCACGCCTGCTTTCTGGGGGCCACCACCCGGGCGGTGGTCGGCTTCACCGGTAACGGACATGAATCCGCAAAGACCCTGGATCACAAAGTCGTAGCCGGCTCGGTGCGCCCATGGTCCGGTTTGACCAAACCCAGAGATTGAGCAGTAGATCAAGCGTGGATTGAGTTCGAGCAAGGCGGCGGCGTCGAGTCCGTAGCGAGCCAACTGACCCACGCGGTAGTTCTCCAGCAGGACGTCGGACTGGGCCACCAGTTGACGCACGATTGCCTGACCCTCAGGGTCCGCGAGATTAATCGTGACCGATCGTTTGCCGCGATTGGCCGCCGCAAAATAGGCGGCATCCGTCGTGTCCCTATGGGCGGAGTCACGCAAAAACGGGGGCCCCCAGCTGCGGGTGTCGTCGCCTACGCCCGGGCGCTCGACTTTGATGACCTCGGCACCCAAGTCAGCAAGGTTTTGGCCGCAGAAGGGGCCCGCCAGAATTCGGCTTAGATCGAGGACGCGAATGCCGTCGAGCGGCGCCGCGGCGGAAGCGGTAAGGGTCGCAGTGGGGACCGAGTGGGGGCCAGCTTTGGATGCAGTCATGGGTTGGCGCTCATTTACTTTGACGATCAAGGTCTTGAGGACGAAAATACACGGTTTGCTTGTGGGTCGGCATCCCGCCGGCCGCGAGCCCTAGCCTTACGTTGCTGTGACGATGAAGTCCGCTGACATACGAACCGCCTTTCTAAAGTACTTCGAGTCGAAGGGGCACACGATCGTGCCCTCGAGTTCGTTGGTGCCCGTCAATGATCCGACGCTGCTCTTCACCAACTCGGGGATGGTCCAGTTCAAGGACGTGTTCTTGGGCCGCGAACAGCGTCCTTACAAGCGCGCGACCACGGCGCAGCGCAGCGTTCGTGCGGGCGGCAAACACAATGATCTGGAAAACGTTGGTTACACCGCGCGGCACCATACGTTTTTCGAGATGCTGGGTAATTTTAGTTTCGGGGATTACTTCAAGCGCGACGCAATCCAGTTTGCCTGGGAGCTTTTGACTCAGGTTTATCGTTTGCCAGTCGAAAAACTCTGGGTTACGGTCTACGCCGAGGACGATGAGGCCTATTCGCTTTGGGAGAAGATGATCGGGGTGCCGCCTGAGCGCATCGTTCGTATCGGCGACAACAAGGGCGCCCGTTATGCGTCCGATAACTTCTGGCAAATGGCTGAGACTGGCCCCTGCGGCCCATGTACCGAGATCTTTTTCGATCATGGTCCCGAGGTGGCAGGTGGGCCGCCGGGGTCACCGGATGAGGATGGTGATCGTTATATCGAGATCTGGAACCTGGTGTTCATGCAGTACGAACGGGACGCTTCCGGCACGCTGACGCCGTTGCCCAGGCCCTGCGTCGATACCGGAATGGGTCTGGAACGCCTTGCGGCGGTCCTTCAGAATGTTCATTCCAATTACGAAATCGATCTTTTCCAGGCCCTGATCGCAGCTGCGGGGCAGGCCACTGGGACTGCCGATCTGGCGTCGCCGAGCCTTCGGGTGATCGCGGACCATATCCGCGCCTGTGCGTTCCTGGTCGTTGACGGCGTGATCCCCGGCAACGAAGGACGCGGCTACGTGCTGCGCCGAATCGCTCGACGCGCCATGCGCCACGGCCATCAGTTGGGCGCGCAGGGCTTGTTTTTTCATCCGCTGGTCGATGCTCTCGATCGGGAAATGGGCGAGGCTTACCCAGAGCTGCGATCGGCACGCGAAACCGTCAAGGCGGTTTTGCGGCAAGAGGAAGAGCGTTTTGCGGAGACCCTGACCCATGGTCTGACCATTCTCGAAGCCGCGCTGCACGGTGGGGCAAAGACGCTCGACGGTGACACCGCCTTCAAGCTCTACGACACCTATGGATTTCCGCTCGATTTAACCGCTGACGTTTGCCGCGAGCGTGGCGTTGTCGTCGATGAAGCAGGGTTTGAACTGGCGATGACCCGTCAACGAGAGCAGGCTCGGGCGGCCGGAAAATTCCGCGCGGGTACTACTTTGACCTTTGAAGGCCAGCAGACCGAATTTGTCGGTTACGAGCGCCTTGAGCAGGTTTCGACCGTGCGCGCCTTGTTTGTTGGTGCTTCTGAAGTCTCTTCGATCGAGGTCGTTGGTGGCGTTGGTGGCGTTGAGGGCACTGAGGGCGAACGGGTCGATGCCGTAATCGTTCTCGATTCAAGTCCTTTTTATGCCGAGAGCGGCGGCCAGGTTGGCGACCACGGCGTCATCGTGTCGCTCACCCCGGGGGCGTTTACATTTGTTGTCGAAGACACCCAAAAGCTTCGTACCGATGTACCGGGTCATCACGGACACCTAAAGCAGGGGCGGCTCTCTGTCGGCGACTCCGTGATTGCCCGGGTCGACGTTCAACGGCGCGAAGCGATCCGCAATAACCATTCGGCAACCCATTTGCTGCATGCGGCACTTCGCGAAATCCTCGGTACACATGTCTCCCAGAAAGGCTCGCTGGTTGATGACCAGAGAACCCGTTTTGACTTCTCACATCATTCTGCGTTGACGCAAGAAGAGGTGCGACGGATCGAGACTTGGGTCAATCACGCGATCCGGACCAATGTCCCCGTGAGCGTGCGCTTGATGTCCTTCGATGATGCGGTCGCTGCCGGTGCGATGGCCCTGTTCGGTGAGAAGTATTCGGCCGAGGTGCGGGTGCTTGGGATGGATCAATTTTCGACCGAGTTATGCGGCGGTACCCATGTCGGGCACACTGGTGATATCGGCTTCTTTAAGATCCTCTCCGAGTCTGGCGTCGCTGCGGGCGTGCGGCGGATCGAGGCCACAACCGGCGTAGGTGCGCTGGCTCATGTCCAGGCACTCGAAACCCGATTGCTCGAGGCCGCGGCTGCACTGAAGTCAACCCCCGATGAGCTCAGCGCCCGCATTGTCCAGGCGCTATCCGATGCGCGGGCGCTTGAGAAGGAGCTCGGGCGCTTGAAGTCCAAACTGGCTGCCAGCGCCGGCAGCGATCTCGCTGCTCAGGCGGTCGATATCAACGGGCAGGCAGGCGTCATCAAGGTGCTTGCTGCGCAACTGGAGGGCGCTGATGCCGGGCAGTTGCGAGAGACTCTTGATCAGCTCAAAACCCGACTTGGGTGCTCTGCCATTGTTCTCGCTGCGGTCTGCGACGGCAAGGTCCAGTTGGCGGCTGGAGTCACGGCCGACGCAATCAATCGAGTGAAGGCCGGTGAACTCGTGAATTTTGTGGCTCAACAAGTGGGTGGAAAAGGGGGCGGGCGGCCCGATCTCGCGATGGCCGGAGGAACTAACCCCGCCGGATTGCCCGATGCGCTTGCGTCGGTGGCCGATTGGGTGGCGCAGCGTGTCTGAGGTGACCACGCCGGTGGGTGATAGTGAATGGCCATGCGACCTGGAAGTCGACGCACGCCACCTCAATTGTCCCCTGCCAATTTTGCGGACCAAGAAGGCACTCAGTCAGCTACAAAGCGGGCAGGTGCTCAAGATCATGGCGACCGACTCAGGCAGCAAGCGCGACTTTGAAGCCTTCGCCCGGCAGACCGGCAATGCCTTGGAACACTCGATCCAGAGTGGCGAGGTCTGGACGTTTTGGCTCAAGCGGCGTTAATCGCTTCTTCTGATCCTCCCCCTACTAATCTTCTGCCTCGGTCTCCGCATCGGGGTCGTCCCCTTCTTCCGAGCCCCCATCGGCCAAGGCAGACTCGCGGATCTCGACATCGAAGAGCGCCATACATTCTGGTGGCACCCAGCTGCACGGTGTGCTGACGGGCGTTGGGCCTTGCGTCGAGACATGTCGAATGACGCTTAATGGGCCCTCGCGGCTGCGCATACGGTCGGTGATGCGCGCCAGTTGCTTTTCAGCGTCTTGAGCGTTGAGGTGACTGGCACGCTCCTGCCCGTCAACTGTGATCCGAAAAAAATGCGATTCGATCCCTGCGTGCGGATGCAATTCGATGAGCGTTCGACCCGACATCCGGAAACCCCTTGAAGCTTTAAATGACGTTCCAAGCATCGCGGTTGGGTCGACGAAAGTCGTGGGGCTTTTCCTTCTATCTTGGTAAAAATTGGTACCGCTGGTTTCGGGCTGGCTTGTCCTGGGTTGGGTTTGCCGACCGTTAAGTTCTTAGTACAACTGCTCGAGTTGCTCGCGCATCCGCTCCAATGCCAGCCCAAATTCAGCGACCCGACGCTTTTCCTGATCGACCACCGCAACTGGCGCCCGCGCGACGAAGCCTGCGTTATCCAGCTTTGCCTGCGCCTTAGCGATCTCGCCCACCAGACGATTGATCTCTTTGCCCAGGCGTTCGCGCTCGGCGGCCAGATCGATTTCAACCTGGAGCATCATTCGAGCGTTTCCGACGAGTTGAACCGGCGCTCGGGTCCCCACCGGCAGTTCGCTTACGATGGTTACGGTTTCGATCCGGGCCAGTGCGCGCAGGCTGGCAGCAAAGGCCTCGAGTCGCTCGCGTCCAGAGTCAGAAGCGTCGGCAACGATCAATGGCACTTTTTGCAGGGGTGAAATGCCCATCTCACCTCGCAGCGCCCGGCAGGCATCGATCATGGCCTTGAGCTCCCGAACCCAGGCTTCCGCATGCTCGTCAATGCGGGCTGCGTCAGAGATCGGATAGGCCTGGGTCATGATCGAATAACGCTGCTCGGCTACTGCGAGCTCGAGCTCTGGCCCGCTCAGCGTCTGAACCCCGCGTTCACCATAACGATGGGCCAGCGGTGCAAGCTTTTGCCACAATTCTTCGGTAATGAACGGCATGATCGGATGGGCCAGCCGTAACACGGTCTCGAGTACCCGCACAAGCGTGCGCCGCGTGGCGCGGGCCGATGCTGGGGCGCCTTGCTGGACCTGAACTTTGGCGAGCTCCAGGTACCAGTCGCAGTATTCGTTCCAAACGAATTCATAAATAGCCCGCGCCGCATTATCGAAGCGATAGTCAGCGAGCGACTGCTCGACCTCGGCTTCGGTGCGTTGCAGTACAGAGACGATCCAGCGGTCGGCCAGCGAGAATTGGAGATAAGCCTCGGGATTTCCGGGCGCACATTGACCCGCTGCATGCGGTTCAAGCCCGCAATCCTGACCCTCACACTGCATGAGCACGAAACGCGTTGCGTTCCAGAGCTTATTGCAGAAATTGCGGTAACCCTCGCAACGATTCAGGTCGAAATTCAGGGTCCGCGCGAAGGTTGCCAAAGAGGCGAACGTAAATCGCATGGCATCGGCGCCAAAGGCTGGGATGCCGTTCGGGTAGTTCTTGCGCAGCGCGCGTTCGACTTTGTCCCGATGGTCCGCTCGCAGCAGCCCAGTCGTACTTTTTGCGACCAGAGTTTCCAGATCGATTCCATCGATCAGATCGAGTGGGTCGATCGTGTTGCCCTTTGACTTGGACATTTTCTGACCTTCGGCATCGCGAACGATGGCGTTGACATAAACGTCCCGGAACGGCACCTCTCCCGTGAAGTGTTTGGTCATCATGACCATCCGGGCGACCCAGAAGAAGATGATGTCAAAGCCTGTGACCAAGACCGCGCTGGGCAAATAGCGCTTGAGTTCTGGTGTGTCTTGCGGCCATCCCAAGGATGAGAACGGCACCAGGGCCGATGAAAACCACGTGTCGAGCACATCCGGATCGCGCACCAGGGGCCGATCAATCGGATAGCCCGCAGCCGTCGCTTTGGTCCGCGCTTCAGCTTCGCTGCGTCCAACAAAAACGCGCCCTGTGTCGTCGTACCAAGCAGGGATTTGATGTCCCCACCAGAGCTGGCGCGAGATGCACCAGTCTTGAATGTTCTCGAGCCAATGGCGGTAGGTTGAGGTCCAGTGTTCCGGATGAAAACGGATTTGGCCGGAGTTGACGGCCTCGAGCGCGACCTCCGCGATGGACCGCCCCGGGAAACGTGCGTTTGCGGGCTGGCCTTTGGTGGTCGCAACGAACCATTGATCGGTGAGCATCGGCTCGACGATGACGCCGGTGCGCCCCGATCGGGGGACATTGAGCTTGTGAGGCTTCTCAGACACCAGGCAACCGATGGCCGCGAGGTCGATAAGCATCTGTGCCCGTGCCTTGAATCGATCAAGGCCGCGGTAGGCCTCGGGCGCGCTGTCCACGATACGAGCGTCGAGGGTCAGGATACTGATCGCTGGTAGCGCGTGTCGCTCGCCAATCTTCCAGTCATTGAAATCATGCGCGGGCGTGACCTTCACGCAACCGGTACCAAATGCTGGATCGACATGAAGGTCGCCGATAATCGGGAGTTCGCGCCCCACCAGGGGCAACCGCAATTTCTGACCGATTAGACTGGCATACCGAGGATCCTCGGGGTGGACCGCCACCGCAACGTCACCCAGCATGGTTTCGGGTCGGGTAGTTGCCACGACGAGCGAATCGATCGCGCCCTGCGGGTCGGTCAGTGGATAGCGGATTTCCCAGATTTTGCCGTCCTCTTCGTCGCTATCGACTTCGAGATCGGACACTGCGGTCATCAGTGTCGGATCCCAGTTGACCAGGCGTTTACCGCGATAGATCAGTCCCTGCTCATGAAGGCGCACGAAGGTCTCAACGACCGCCGTGCTCATTGCGGGGTCCATCGTGAAATAGCCTGCCTTCTGGCCCTCAGAGTCGGCGAAATTCCAGTTTGAGCTGGCGCCCAGGCGTCGCATCTGGCGGGTGATCGTCGATCCGCTCTCCTGCTTCCAGGCCCAGACCCGCTCCAGGAATGCATCGCGGCCAAGATCGTGGCGCGTCTTGTCCTCGGCCTGCAGTTGACGCTCCACGACGATCTGCGTCGCAATGCCCGCATGGTCGGTTCCGACCACCCAGTTCGTGTCGTCGCCCTTCATCCGGTGATAGCGAATCAGCGTGTCCATCAAGGTTTGCTGGAACGCATGCCCCATGTGGAGCGTCCCGGTCACATTGGGCGGAGGCAACTGGATGCAGTAAGTGGCCGCCTCCGTGGCCGCCCCCGTGGTCCAAGGCCGCGGCTGAAACAGGCCGCGCGATTCCCAGATTGGGTACCAGCAGGCTTCGATAGCGGCGGGTTCAAAACTCTTGGCGAGAGAATTCATGCAGAAGGGTGCTTGCAGAAAGTTGCTTGATTAGGCAGGTCGGGGGGTTCCAGCCTCGTGGGTGTGGATCGGGTAGCCTCGGTCGCGATAAAAGCGCCAACGATCTCGCGCGGCAGAACGATCAGCCGAATCGGTTGAGACCAACTCGATCAGTCGTTGATAGCGGCTGAAATGAGCAGCAGGTTCAGAACCCTGGCCCAGCAGACTAACCAAAATCGATCGGTCGGGGCGCTCGATCCCGCTGCTGCTGAGAATGATCGGGGTGTCGGCCGCCAGCGGGTCGTCTGCGGATACATGGGGAACAAATTCTACGGGCGAGAACGACCAAAGCTGCGCGTCCCACTGCGCCAGCAGGGCCGAGTCGGCGCACCAGAAGGTCGCTCGCTCGCCGCTGCGCACGATTTTCCGTGCCAGTCGGCAAGCGTAGTCCAGCCGGTCAACGAGGTTGAAGTGAAAGTCGATCCGTGTCATTCAGCGGCGCGGGGGGCGCGCTTTTTGGCAGGTGCTTTCTTCCCCTTAGCTTCGATTGGCGCGGGTTGCACCAGTGCTTGTGCCCGATCCATTAGGAACCGAGTCAGCATGGGCACGGGACGCCCGGTCGAGCCTTTGGCCGCACCCGACTTCCAGGCGGTGCCGGCGATGTCGAGGTGTGCCCAGGCGTAGCCTTTCGCAAACCGCGCTAAAAAACAGGCCGCGGTGATCGAACCACCAGGGCGGCCGCCGATATTGGCCATATCTGCAAAGGGACTTTTGAGCTGTTCCTGGTACTCATCGTCCAGGGGCATCCGCCAGCAGGTGTCAAGTGTGTCCTGCCCGGCCCGAAGAAGATCCTGCGCGAGCGCGTCGTCCTTTGTGAACAGGCCACTATGGTGGTGGCCCAGCGCAATGACGCAGGCACCGGTCAGCGTGGCCAGATCGATCACGGTGGAGGGTTCGAAGCGCGCGACATACGTCAGCGCATCGCACAAAATCAGTCGTCCTTCCGCATCCGTATTGAGAATCTCAATCGTCTGCCCTGACATGCTGGTGACGATGTCGCCAGGCTTGATCGCGCGGCCGCTGGGCATGTTCTCGGTTGCCGGAATCACCGCCACAATATTGAGCGGAAGCTTCATCGCGGCAGCCGCACTCATCGTACCCAGCACCGCACTGGCACCCGACATGTCGTACTTCATCTCATCCATGGCTTCGCCAGGTTTGAGCGAGATCCCGCCGCTATCGAAGGTCACGCCCTTGCCGACCAGGGCAATCGGCGCCGCACCCTTTTCGCCGCCGCGCCACTCGAGCACGATGAGCTTGGGCGGCTCGTCAGAGCCTTGCGCCACCGCCAGAAAAGAGCCCATTCGCAAGGCTTCCATCTGTTTGCGGTCAAGAATTTGAACCTTGAGCCCGCTCTTCTTGGCAAGCGCCTTAGCCTCATCGGCCAGGACAGAAGGCGTACAAAAATTGCCAGGCAGGTTGCCAAGGTCGCGTGCCAGCGCGACGCCATCGGCAATGGCCACGCTGCAGTGAAGGCTTTCTTTGGCCGCGGTCGCGTCGGCGGGGGTGACAGCGATTGCAATCGACTCGGGTTCGCGGCGCGGTTCGCGCTTGCTGCGCAAACGATCAAACCGATAACTCAGGTCGCGGGCATTCGTAACTTGAATCTGAACGTTCCATTCGATGGCGCGAACGTTGTTGGCGCCAACAGCTACTTCGGCCAGGAACGAAAGGACCGAGTTTGCGCCGGTTGCGCAGGCGGCCCGGAACGCGGCTTTGCAAACGTCCTGAAACCCACGCTCAGTGATCGCGGCATTGGCCTGTGAGTTGTCTTCAGTGGTGTTGGCTGCAACGCTTTTGCGCTTTGCCTTGCCCTTGGTGGCTGCAGATCCGTGATCGTTGCCCATCGCGACTGTTGCCACGAGGACCACGCGCTGGACGGCGAGATTGCCGGGGACCAGCAACACTGAATTGGCTGCATCGGCGAGGTCGCCGCGATCAAGCGCGGCCGTCAGCGCACCGTCAAGTAGCGCGTCGAGCGCATTCCCGGCGGCTCCGAGGCGGCGTCCCGCAAAGACGGGGACAATCGCGCAATCGGTGCGAACTTGAGTCCCAAGCGCACGGCGACGTGTGTTCGGTCGAAGCTCGGGTTCCGTGTGTGAGGTGGCTGTGAGGGGCGCTAAAAGCCCCGAGGTCTCTATGCTAAATTGCATCGTAGTGCCTGTCGTCTGGCGTTGAACGAAACCACTGATTATAGGCGTCGATGCTCTTTGAGAAATCGCTCCGTCGCGACATCACCAATCTTGCTGGGGTGGTGTTCGCTTCGCTGTTCGCGATTTTTCTGACGACCTCCGTGATCCGATTACTCGGCCGCGCAGCGGGGGGCAAGGTCGATACGGCCAGCGTCTTGCCTCTGATCGCTTATTCGTCGGTC
>RFVZ01000004.1 GCA_009922405.1 Betaproteobacteria bacterium | reverse complement strand
AACTTGGGGGCTTGGGTATAAACATCTGTGACGTTGTTGTACCGTTTACCCACCATATTGTCGTCACGGTAGATCAAGTAGGTACTGCCCTTGATCTCGTTGGTACCACTCTTGGTCACCGCATTGATGTTGGCGCCGGTGTAACCCTTTTGGGTCACGTCCATGTTGGCGACGTTGACTTGAACCGACTGGATCGCATCCATTGGAATCGGTTGCTTCAGTGTCGGGAAGTTATTGGCTTCAAGGCCGAAGGTGTCCGAAACGGAGACCCCATCAACGGTCGTCACGTTGTATCGTGAGTTCTGCCCCGACACTGAAATCTCGCCGCGCTCTTTGTCAGTCTGCGAGACCCGCGGATCGAGGCGCGCGTAATCATAGAGGTTACGGCGAATCGACGGATACGCGTTCAGCTCCTGATTGGTGATGTTGGTCGTGGCGCCCATCCGCTCGTTATCGAACACCGAGTTCAACGCCGACTGCGAGACGGTCACAGGCGCCAACGTGGCTGCGCTGATGGTGAGATCCAGATCGAGGACTTCCGCGAGCTTGGTGAATACCTCGTTCTGAACGGACTTCGCGCCATCCTTGGTCACCGTAACCGTGAACGGGCCGCCCACGCGAACACCGCTGACGCGATAACGCCCTTGGGCATCGCTCATGGCGCGACTGACCGAACCCGATTCGACGTGGAGCACCGTTACCGCGGCGTTGGCGACTGCCTTGCCGTCGGCGCCATTGACTTGGCCAGCAATGATCGAAGTAGTGTTCTGAGCCAATGCCGGTGCGACCACAGCCGCCACTGCCACACTAATGGCGGTCCGGGCGAAAACGTTCCAATGGTTGTGATTCATGTCAGCGTCTATGAAGAGGGGTTTTCTACAACTTCCGGAATTTACGGGCGAAATGTGACAGTTTTATTGTGGAAAACCCTGATCGATCAGCTTGTGGCGTGTGGATGACGAACTTTCAGCTTTCAGCCGCACCCATGCGCGATAGCAGACGCAGTTGCGACACCCGTTTTTCTCCCTCAGGTTGGAGGCGCCGATAGGCACCGTCGGACCCCATTAACCAGGCCGAGGTATTGTCAGCCAGATGCTCTTCGAGCGCCTCTTCGATCACGCGCGCTTTGAGCTTTTCATCGAGGATCGGGAATGCGATTTCGACGCGACGGAAAAAATTGCGGTCCATCCAGTCGGCCGAACTCAACCAGACTTCATCCTGGCCGTCATTCCAGAATCGGAACACGCGTGAATGCTCCAGGAACCGACCGATGATCGAGCGGACCGCGATGTTCTCAGAGTGACCCGGAACCCCTGGCCGCAGGGCGCAAACCCCGCGAACGATCAGGTCGATCTGAACCCCTGCCTGACTGGCCGCATACAGCGCGGCAATGACGGTTGGTTCGAGCAACGAGTTCATCTTGGCGGTGATGCGGGCGACTTTGCCGGCCCGCGCATGTTCGGTCTCGCGCTCGATGCCTGCGATCACATTCTGGTGCAGCGTAAACGGCGCCTGCCAGAGATGGTTTAAGGCGCCAGCTGCGCCCAAGCCTGTGAGGCGGCGGAAAATTTCGTGAACATCGGCGCAGATCGCGCGGTTCGCAGTAAACAGCCCAAAGTCCTCGTAGAGCTTGGCAGTGCGCGGGTGATAGTTCCCGGTACCAAGGTGGGCATACATGCGCAGGCCGTCGTCTTCTCGGCGGGTAATCAATGCCATCTTGGCGTGTGTCTTGTGGCCAACGACGCCATACACGACGTGCGCGCCCACCTGCTCGAGGCGCGCCGCCCAGTTGAGGTTGGCCTCTTCATCAAAACGCGCCATCAGTTCGACCACAACCGTTACTTCCTTGCCGGCCTTGGCAGCCGCGATCAGCGCTTCCATGAGCGCACTGTCGACGCCCGTGCGGTAGATGGTCTGTTTGATCGCCATAACCTTTGGGTCGATCGCGGCACTCGACAAAAAATCCATCACGGGGCTGAACGACTCGTAGGGCTGGTGGACCATCACATCGCCTTTACGGATGGCGCTAAACAGATCTTTTTGTTTGAGCCAACCCGGCAGTCCCGGGGCGAACGAGGGGAATTTCAGATCTGGGCGGTCGACCTGATCCAGGACCTGAGCGAGGCGAACCAGATTGACCGGGCCGTGAACCTGGTAGCAGTCCTGCGGCTTCAGTTCAAACTCCTGCATCAGACGGCTAAGGGCCTCCTCACCAATCCCCGCCGAAACCTCGAGACGCACGGCATCGCCGTAATGGCGACTCGGCAATTCGCCCTGCAGCGCGCGACGCAGGTCGGTGATGTCCTCTTCATCGACAAACAGGTCACTATTACGGGTGACCCGAAACTGATGCACGGCACGCACATTCATGCCGGGAAACAGGTTGCCCACGAAACCCTGAACCACAGAGGTCAGCAGCATCAGTCCATTGGGGTGGCCTGAAATTTCTTGCGGTACGCGGATCAAACGCGGCAATGCGCGGGGGGCCTGCACGATGGCGATACCCGCGCGTCTCCCGAACGCGTCCTGGCCGTCGAGTTCAACGATGAAATTCAGACTCTTGTTCAGGATCCGCGGAAACGGATGCGCCGGATCGAGTGCAATTGGCGTCAGCAGCGGTTCGATCTCAGACTGAAAAATGGTCCGGGCGAATTCACGATGGGCATCGGTCCAGGTGGTCGAAGCATGAAAATCGACCTGGGCCAATTCGTGCAACCCGGAAACCCGGATTTCAAAAAACTCGTCGAGGTTGCTCGACACGATGGTCAGGTAACGCAGGCGCTCGAGCAAGGGCACCTGATCGCCATCGGCCTGCGCCAGGACACGCTCGTTAAATGCCAGAAGGCCCTGTTCCCGATTCAGTAAATCGTCGGTCCGATGGGGAGGCATCCGATCCGGCTCCGTATTCCAGCGGTCCGCCGCAGTGACCGTCGGTTGCCGCTTGCTCGCCGCGGTGGTTTTGGCTGATTTCATCGGATAATCCTGCTGTTTGTCGGATGAACGGATAGATGCCACGACATCGTCATCCTCTGGTGTTAAGAAATTATTTCGCAGCGACAATTTAAACCGATGACCGACCCTCTTGACCCACTTCTTCTCGCCGCTGTCGACCTCGGCTCCAACAGCTTTCGACTCTTGATTGGGCGGGCCGACTCGTCACCGGCCGGGGTTCAGGTCATCCCGGTGGATGTCCTCAAAGACAGTGTCCGGCTCGCCTCCGGACTTGACCATGAGCGCAACCTCACAGCGCTGGCGCAGCGCCGGGGCGTCGAGGCACTGCAGCGCTTTGGTGAGCGCCTGCGCGCATTTCATCCGGATTCGGTGCGCGCCGTTGCCACCAGCACCTTGCGTCAGGCAAAAAATGCCCGGCATGTTCTGGCGACCTTCGAGGCCGCGCTCGGATTCCCAATTGAGGTGATCGCGGGGCGCGAAGAAGCGCGTCTGATCTGGGTCGGCGCCGCCCACACCCTACCCGCCGATGGGTCGCAACGACTGGTGATCGATATCGGCGGGGGTTCCACCGAATGTATTGTCGGGCGCGATTACGAACCTTTGGTAACTGAGAGCGTTACCGTCGGCTGTGTGGGTCTCACTGGACGGATCTTTGGCGACGGTGAAGTTGGGCGCGAGGCAATGAACGAGGCCATCTTGATTGCGCGCGACCTGTTTGCGCCGCTGGCCAAAGGCTTCCGCCGCGAAACCTGGAATGAAGCCATCGGCACCTCAGGCACCGCGAAGACCATCTCGGCGATCTGTCTGGCCGAGTTTGGCGATCCGACGATTACGCGCGACGCGCTGGTACACATCGAAGCCGCACTCATCAAGGCTGGCCATTTCGACCGCTTGCGACTCCAGGGTTTGCGCGCCGACCGGCGCCCGGTCCTGCCCGGAGGTTTGGCGATCCTGCGCGCGGCCTTTGAAGAGTTCGGTATTTCGACCATGCGTTTCACGTCGGGGGCCCTACGTGAAGGCGTGCTGTACGACCTTCTGGGCCGCACCAACGACAGCGACATGCGCGACGTCACGGTCGAGCAATCCATGATCCGATATGGCGTTGACCGGGACCACGCCAGCCGGGTGGGAAAAACAGCGGCCTGGCTCTGGCGCTCGATCGCACGTGGCGCCACCGAGGATGTCGAACGCGGCATTGAACTGCTCGGTTGGGCTGCTTCGTTGAGCGAGATCGGATTGAGCATTTCGCATTCGGCATATCACAAGCATTCAGCCTATATTGTCGCGAATGCCGATTTGCCCGGTTTTTCGCGCCCCGATCAGGCGCTGCTCTCGCGCCTCGTGCTCGGCCACACAGGCAAGCTGACCAAAATGACCAGCCTGGTCGAACTCGACGCCGAATGGCGAATGTTGCTGGCTTTACGCCTCGCCGTCATCCTGCACCGGCGGCGTGATTCGCAAGGCTCAACCTACCCCCTCGCGCTCGAAAT
The DNA here is from genome assembly GCA_009922405.1 of Betaproteobacteria bacterium. Classification (GTDB taxonomy): domain Bacteria; phylum Pseudomonadota; class Gammaproteobacteria; order Burkholderiales; family Burkholderiaceae_E; genus RFPW01. Next base: position 19,739 of record RFVZ01000004.1, on the reverse strand, counting down.
CGAGCGCCGGCGGGTCAGTCTTCGCGTCGAGCGGGGCTGGACCACCAAGCACCCGCTCACCGATTTCAGCCTGAGCGCCGAGATCGCCGAGTGGACACGAGCCGGACTGTTCGAGCACGCTGGTTATTTGCCGGTCGACCGCCTGCCGAATCAGGATGGGCCACCTAAGATGCGATTGATTGCCTGACCAAGTCTGAGCCTGAGCCTAAGGCTGAGGCTGAGGGGCTGCGCGTAAGCGTTCCTCAACCTGCCTGGAGTCGGTGGAACTTCGTGAGGAGTTGCTCAGGGCTCTCGATCCATTCAGGGTTGAGCGGGATACAGTCCACGGGGCACACGACCCTGCATTGCGGCTCGTCATGGTGGCCGACACATTCCGTGCAGCGCAGCGGGTCGATCTGGTAAATCTCAGGCCCCATGCTGATGGCCGAATTCGGACATTCGGGCTCACACACATCGCAATTGATGCACTGATCCGTAATCAGTAGCGCCATCTGGGTCAGGGGGGCGACGAGTCAGGAGGCGCGCCAACAGCCGCAGCCGCAGCAGCCTCTGCATCCTCCATCCGCTGAATCCGTTCGGTACGTTTGCTGACGAGCCAGGCCTCGACCGATGGGAAAACGAACTTCGAGACGTCACCGCCCAAGAGCGCAATTTCGCGTACCAGCGTGCCGGAAATGAACTGGTACTGATCGGTTGGGGTCATGAAGATCGTCTCAACCTCTGGCAACAAATAGCGATTCATGCCCGCCATTTGAAATTCGTACTCAAAATCAGAAACTGCTCGCAAGCCCCGAACAATGATGTTGGCTTCTTGCAGTCGAACAAAATCCTTCAAGAGGCCCCTAAAGCCGTGAACTTCGACATTGGGATAATGGCCCAGCACTTCTCGAGCAATTTCGACCCGCTCGGCCAAATTGAAAACGGGGTGCTTGGTCTGACTGTCGGCGACGCCAACGATCAAACGGTCAAATAGGCGCGAACCGCGGCGCACCAAGTCCTCGTGCCCCCGAGTCAGCGGATCAAACGTTCCGGGATAAACCGCAATCTTCATAGAAACTAGAACCCTGAAATTTGAGCAGATGATAATGGACGCGCCCCGCACTGGCGCTACGGACCACCGTGAATCCCGCTTCGGTCCATGCCGTAACCCCCTCGGCCTGACTTTGAAGTTTTGTTTCAGCCTCAAGATAGACCCACCCCCCATCGGCCAATAAGGGTCCAAGCAGGGGGCGAACCCGCGTTGGCCAGTCGGCGCCAAAAGGCGGATCCAGAAAAATCAGATCAAACCCGCGCGCTTGCCTGAGCGCCAGACGACCCGCCACGGCCACGGCGTCGCCCGCCTCGAGGACAACCTGCTGCGCATTGAGACGCTGACGCACCGTATGCAAGGACTCCAAAGCCTTCGGATCGCGCTCGACCATCAAGACGCTTTGGGCGCCGCGCGAGGCGGCCTCAAAGCCAAGCGCCCCGGTACCGGCAAAGAGATCCAGAACTCGCCAGCCCGCAAGGTCCTGGCCAAGCCAGTTAAAAAGTGTCTCCCGCACCCGGTCCGGCGTGGGTCGCAAGCCGGGCACCGCGGGGACCGGAATCAAGGTCCGACGCCACTGTCCGCCAATGATGCGCACCCGCGCTGGAGGACTTAATTGGGCATTTGATACCATCGATTGGAGTGTATCGTGATCTGCTAATGCAACACCTCCGTTAAACAAGGCGCCCGATGTTCGGCTTTCTGCGGCGCAAGAAACCGCCACCTCCAACGCCGGAGCCTGTCGAATCTGCCTCGAAGCCTGGCGGGCCCTGGCCCGTCGAGCCGGCTTCAATCGCGGCACAGGCGGCGCGGCCTCCTCAGCCTCCTCAGCCTCCTGCGCCGTCAGCGCCCGCAGAACCGCCGCGGACGGGATGGATCAAGCGTCTTCGAGCCGGTCTGAGCCGAACCAGCGGGCAACTGGCAGGGCTCTTCGGCCTGACGCAGATTGACGAGGCGCTCTTCGAACAGCTGGAAGCAGCGCTACTGGTCGCGGACACCGGAATTGAAACGACGACGTGGCTCCTCGCGCGGCTGCGGGAGCGAGTCAAGAAGGAGCGCCTTGAAACGGGGGAGGATGTACGACAAGCGCTCAGGGCCACGTTAACCGAGCTGTTGACACCACTCGAAGCGCCGATCGACTTGGATCGATCAGCACCCCAAGTCTGGATGGTGACCGGGGTCAACGGGGCCGGCAAGACCACCTCGATTGGCAAGTTGGCCCACCTGCTGCGGCGCGAACACAAGTCGGTTCTGCTGGCAGCCGGCGACACTTTCCGCGCGGCCGCCCGGGCCCAACTGGCCGAATGGGGTGCACGCAATGACGTCGCCGTGATTGCGCAGGACGGCGGCGACCCCGGCGCCGTGGCTTTTGATGCCGTCTCGGCCGGGATTGCTCGCCAAACCGACGTCGTGATGGTCGACACGGCGGGTCGATTGCCGACCCAGACCCACCTGATGGAGGAGTTGCGCAAAGTCCGTCGAGTCATCGGCAAAGCGCTGGCTGGCGCCCCCCATGAGGCACTGTTGGTGCTCGACGGGAATACCGGACAAAACATGCTGGCGCAGGTCGCGGCGTTTGATGCGGCCGTTGCCCTCACGGGCCTCATCGTGACCAAGCTCGACGGCACCGCGAAGGGGGGCGCCATCGTGGCGCTGGCCCACACTCGTCGAGTGCAACCGATCCCGGTCTATTTCATCGGTTTGGGCGAAGGCGTTGACGATTTACAGGCGTTCTCCGCAGAAGAATTTGTAAGTGCACTCCTCGACCCAACACCCAGATCGCATTAGCACTCGAGAATCTAGAGTGCTAAAATAAGTCTGCTTGTCTTAAAGGAGTATCAGTCAGATGAATCAGACTGCTGCGCTGGCCTTACCCGTGGGTTTAAAGACCAACCATGCCGCCTTGGCCCCGATGGGTGGGGGTGGGTTTGGACTGCCCGCACTCGGAAACCTTGATGCGTATATCTCGGCTGTGCACCGGATCCCGCTGCTCACTCTCGAAGAAGAGACAGAATTTGCGCGCCGCCTGCGCGATGACGGCGATTTAGACGCAGCCCGACGATTGGTCATGTCGCACCTCCGAGTCGTGGTTGGCGTTGCGCGCCAGTTTCTGGGATACGGTCTCCCTCACGCTGATCTGATCCAGGAGGGCAACGTCGGCCTCATGAAGGCTGTGCGTCGATTCGACCCCGAGCGCGGCGTGCGCCTTGTGTCGTTTGCACTCCATTGGATCAAAGCAGAAATTCACGAATACGTCCTGCGCAACTGGCGCTTGGTCCGGGTGGCGACCACCAAAGCCCAGCGCAAACTGTTTTTTAATCTGCGCTCGATGAAACAGGATTCGACGTCGCTTGATCCGGGCGATATCGACGTCATCGCGCGCACGCTCGATGTCCGCCACGAAGACGTGATCGAGATGGAATCACGCTTGGCCGGACGCGACATCCCAATGGATAACGGCAACGACGAAGATGGCGAATCCGTTAGCCCGATTGCCTGGCTCAAAGCCGACGGATCCGAGCCCACGCAGGTCCTCGAAGCGCGCGCGCGCGACCTGCTGCAGGGCGAGGGCCTGTTGCGGGCGCTCGACCGCCTCGATCCGCGCAGCCGCCGGATCGTCGAGTCGCGCTGGCTTGTCGATGAAACCGAGGGCGGAGCGTCAACGCTACATGAATTGGCCGCGGAGTTCGGGGTTTCCGCAGAGCGGATTCGTCAGATCGAAGCCAAAGCGCTCAAAACCATGCGCGCTGAACTCAGTGTATAGATTGAAGGGCTAAACGCTAGAGAAGCAATTGCCGGACGTCATGCGCCAGAGCCTCCGGGCCCTGGCCGCCGCGCACATAAAGCCTCACCCGACCCTCTGGGTCAAATATAAAACTGGCCGCCGTGTGATCGAAGGTCTCGTTGCCGGGTGACTTCCCTTCGACCCGCTCAAAAAAAATCTTGAAGTCTTTCGCCGCCTTTCGGGTTGATGCATCATCCCCCCGCAGGGCGACAAAGCTTGGATTGAAGGACTTGACGTAGGGCTCCAGCACTTCGGGCGTATCCCGCGCGGGGTCAAGCGTGACGAACACCACTTGGAACCGATCGGCCTGCGGCCCCAGTAGCCGAGTCACCTCCGCAGCATCCTGCAGGGTCGTCGGACAGATATCGGGACAGCGGGTATAGCCAAAGAAAACCAGAACCGCTTTCCCACGCCAGTCGGTCAGACTGCGCGTATGCCCTTGCGGATCAGCCAGACCCGTCAGCGCCTGAGCGTAGGGTGCCCCGGTAATATCGACATGACGAAATGTGGGTGTAGTGGGTGTGGTGGATTTGCTGCAGCCCGAAAGGCCCAAAACCAGGGCGCACAGAACCATCGATGTGGCAGCGGCCCTCTTTGAGGTCCCTACTGCCTGCACGCACCAACGAACGGCGATCAACCAGGACCTGCCGCGAGGCCGAACCAATCGCTCAATTGCGTCATCAGCCACGCATCCACCCAATGGTCGACGAGCAGTGCTGCGAACAACAAGCCGAGATATTCGATTGAGTACTTGAAAGTTCGCTTGGCCAGCGCGTCCGAGTAGTCAACCCAAAGCCGCCACGCGTAAAAAATAAAGATACCGCCGAGAATCAGTTGAGCGACCAGGTAAAAAAGCCCACTCATCTGGATCAGATAAGGCAATGTGGTCGTCGCGAGCAACAGAACCGAATACAGCAGGATCTGCAGCCGGGTAAACCTCGAGCCATGAGTGACTGGCAACATGGGCAGGCCGCTATGCCGATAATCTTCGACCCGATACAGGGCGAGCGCCCAAAAATGCGGGGGCGTCCAGACAAAGATGATCAGACAAAGCAACCAGGCCTGCGCCGGCACATCGTTGGCTACGGCAGCCCAACCGAGCACCGGCGGCATGGCACCTGAGGCGCCGCCGATCACGATGTTCTGTGGCGTGGCGGGCTTGAGCAACACGGTATAAATCACTGCGTAGCCGGCAAACGTCGCCAGCGTCAGCCACATCGTCAGCGAATTGACGAAGGCAAGCAGGAGGCTTGCGCCAACCCCACCCAGAACCCCTGCGAAAATCAGCGACTGCGCCACGCCGACCGTTCCGCGCGGCAGGGGGCGGGCGCGGGTGCGAGCCATCTTGGCATCAATGCTGCGCTCGACCAGACAGTTAAAAACGAAACCGGCGCCGGCGAGGAGTGAAATTCCAGCGGTACCCGCCAACAAGATTCGCGCTGGCACCATGGAATCGGTGGCCAGCAACATGCCAATTACCGCGCAAAACGCAGCCAGCATCACCACACGCGGCTTGGTGAGTTCGAGATACTGGAGGGCGGTATGCCGCCAACCCTGGGACAGCGAGACGGCCTGGTTCATTGGATCCGCGCAGCGAGGTTAGCGCGAAAGTTTAGCACCACGACTCCTACGAGAAGCAGCGCCGCACTCGCGTTGTGTGCGACGGCAACGGGGAGGGGCAAACTGAACCAAACGTTCGAGAGTCCAAGCACCACCTGCAGACCCAAGCCCGCTGCAAGCGCAAGACCCAGACGCGGCGCCCCGACCCGCGCAGTGGCCAAAGCCAGCCCGGCAATCCAGACGGTGATCACCCCAGCGCCCAGTCGATGGACCCAGTGAATCGCCGTTAAGGCCTGAAGCGATAAGCCCTCGCCAGTCGCCGTTTTGCCGAGTTCGCGGGCGATATGGAAGCCTTCGGACATTTTCATGGCCGGCCACCAACTGCCCTGGCAGGTCGGCAGGTCCGTACAGGCCAGCGCCGCATAGTTCGTACTCACCCATCCGCCAAGAACAATCTGGACCGCCAGCAGAACCAACCCGATCCGCGCGTAGGGTAAGAGACCCGCCAGAGGCTCGGGATCAACCGGACTCAGCCAAGAGCGGGTTTGCGCCCCCGTCTGCCACCCAAATTGGCGCAGCGCAAGCCAGGTCAGAAGAGCCAGTACCGTCATGCCGCCAATTAAATGACCGGTCACGATGGCGGGTTTGAGCAACAAGGTGACGGTCCACTTACCGAACATGCCCTGCACGATCACGACGCCGACAATCACCAGAGCCAGCACAGGGCTTTGCTTAAGCGCCTCACGCCGGGCGACTGCCAATGCCGCGATGATGAGGATCAAAAAACCCAACGCGGAGGCGACATAGCGATGTGCCATTTCGCGCCAAGCCTTGCCCAATGAAACCGGCCCATGTTCGCCCCCCTGCACATCGACCGCCCGACTGATTGCGTCGATGGCGTGATTCGGCGTGAGCTTGCCATAGCACCCCGGCCAGTCTGGGCAACCCAATCCGGCGTCCGTCAGGCGGACCCAGGCACCGAACGGGATCAGAAAGAGCGTCACCACGACGGCGAGCAAGATCAACTTCCGATACATCTTCGAATCCCAGTTAACCGCATCGTCGTTCAGCCCACCCGACTGGCGCGCAAAAGGCGGGCGATATCTTTCTTCATCCGGTTCGGATCGACGTCCACAGGAAACCGCATCATCACGTGACCCAGTGGATCAACCACGAAAATGTGGCCAGGCTGTAACGAATCGGTCAGCCGAAGATCAACACCAGCCGTTTGCGGACGTACCACGTGTAACCCACTATGCAGGCCGATCAGGCCGGGGTCGGGCACTTGATCGTTGGTCAGTAACCAGACCCGTTCGATCCGGTCCTGATCTTTACCGGTCGTCAGCCTGACCTGCCGCATCACATAGAGCCGCTGGACACAATCGGCGGCGCATTCCCCCGGTGCAGTGGTTAGCAAGATCCAGCGGCCCCGCCACTGAGTCCATTCGGCGGGTACCCCCTCCAGTGATTTCAATGTAATGGCGGGTAATTCGCGTTGCGGCTCGATGAGCTCCCCGTAATTGGTCCGACCATCAGGCCGCACCCAAAAATAGAGCGCGTACGAGGCGATAACAGGGGCCGCGCAGACCGCGAGGACCAGCCACATCATCCACTGAGATTTAGAACGCTCAGCAGTCATTGGGACGTGCCCTCCCCGCGGCGCGTGGCGCGCCGCGATTTAAAGGTGGACCAAAGCCACAGAAGTGCAGCGGCAAGCGAGAGACCGTACCACTGCGTGGCATAACCCTCATGTTTGACCACATCATCGCCGGGCTTAGGCCAGGCCCGTACCAAGCCATCCTCTAGGGCAGAAGTTTGGCGGACGATTACCGGCTGCAGATTCAGACCCGACCACTTTGCGTAATGATCCACGTCGACATTGACCCAGAGCCGCTGATTAGGATCAGGCGTTTGTTCGGCAGAGAACAAGCGTGGGAGTTCCAACCCTCGACCTATTTCTCGCTGGGCCAAGCCTTCAATTTGCACGGTATCGGCAAGCCCGCGCAACACCGGCAATTGACTTCGATTGGCGGGATCACTGGCGACCCAACCGCGAAGCACGAGGATCGCAGCCCCCCCGGGGGCCAATTCGACCGGGGTCACGACATGCATCCCAGCGACCCCTTGATGGGACCGGTTATCAATAAAAATAGAGCGCTCCATCAGCATACGTCCGGTGACCGTGACCCGCCGGCCCTCCAGCTCTGCCAGCGGCAAAATCGCAGCCGGCACTGCCATCGGGGCGGATGCGCCCGCGGAATCACGCACCTGCTGCGCAGCGCGCTTTTCGGCCGCACGGCGCACTTGCCAGTCGCCGAGCGAGAGCCCGGCGACGACCACAAGCAGCGTTGCCGAGGCGCCGACCCACTGACGCCACTGCGCCTGTGACGCAGTGCTCACCCGACCTCAACCCCAGATAGAATCGTCGATTGGGCGCGCATCCGCGCAGCCGCTCTGTCGCTGGAGTGCATTTTGAAGTGGGTCCTCGTCATCGCATTCCTGCTCATCATCGGCAGCCTTGCTTCCGCCATGGTGTTTCTAATTCGCGATCGGGGCCAAACCCGTAATGTGGTGCGCGCACTTGCCCTGAGGATTGGTCTATCGGTCCTGCTGTTCTTGACACTTCTTTTTTCGCACTGGATGGGCTGGATCCAGAGCACGGGCGTCCCAATCCAGTAGCTTCGACGGGCCAGGATCACTTGGGGCATTCGCGGTCGTGCCCGATCGCGACACGCCGTAGGGTGCGATCAGGGGCTCGAAAGCCCCTGATTCCAAACGCTTACATCCAATAAACGATCAGGTACAGGCCAAGCCAGACGACGTCGACAAAGTGCCAGTACCATGCCGCCGCTTCAAAGGCGAAATGATGCTCAGCCGTGAAATGCCCAGCCATCAAGCGGAACCATACGACCGCCAACATGATTGCGCCAACGCAGACGTGAAAGCCGTGAAAGCCAGTGAGCATGAAAAACGTCGAACCGTAAATACCGGACGTCAGTTTAAGGTTCAGCTCGGCGTAGGCATGGGAGTACTCGTAAGCCTGGAAGCCAACAAACACAGCCCCCAGGATGACCGTCGCCGCGAGCCACAACTTCACCAACCCACGATTGCCTTCCTTGAGTGCGTGGTGGGCGATGGTCAGGGTGACGCCCGAGGTCAGCAGCAAAGCGGTGTTAATCGTGGGAATTGGCCAGGGACCCATCGTCTGGAACGATTCGATGGTGCCAGCGGGACCGCTGTTCGGCCAGTTACCCGCAAAATCCGGCCACAAGACGGCCCGATGATCAAGATCACTCAGCCAAGGCAAAGTAATTGCGCGGGCATAAAAGAGCGCGCCAAAAAACCCGGCGAAAAACATGACCTCGGAAAAAATAAACCAGCCCATCGACCAACGGAACGAGATGTCGACGTTCTTGCCGTATTGCCCAGTCTCGGACTCGATCGAAACCTGATGGAACCAGCCATACATCATGTAAATCAATACGGCAAATCCGGTGCTCAGGACGTAAGGCCCATAAGCCGTGCCGTTAACCGTGCCGGCGGCACCATAACCAAACAACACCATCGCGACGGATCCTACGAGCGGCCACTTGGACGGCTGCGGGACAAAATAATGATGTGAATCGGGTGCGTGTGCGCTTGCGCTCATGATGTGTTCCCCAAGACTGGCGGGATTCAATAAAAAATGAATAAAGGATCAGCCCGCAATGGTACGCACGATAGCGACCAATGTGAGCACAAAAACAGCGGCCATACCAATACCAACGCCAATTACCCCCAGGGGGTGCAGGTGAACCGCATCGCGGTCATGATCCGCCCGGCGACGAATCCCGATAAACGACCACGCCACCACCCGCACCGTCTCAATCACAGAAGCTCGACGTTGAGGCTCCTCGATGACTGCGGGGGGCTCAGCTGGCTGGGATTGGATTGGCAACATTCGACGCGTGTCGGCTCTAGATCGGAGCAGCCGGCACCGGCTGTCCGACCTCAAAAAAGGTATAGGACAAAGTAATCGTCCCGACTTCGACCGGCATCTTCGGGTCAAGCACGAAGACCACCGGAAAAAGTCTGCGCTCGTTTGGGCCGAGGCTTTGTTGTTTGAAACAGAAGCACTCGAGTTTACGCAACCATTGAGCCGCCGCTTGCGGCGCGTAGCTCGGGATCGCCTGGCCCTGCACCTCCCGATCGAGCGTGTTAACTAATTCGTATTCGACTGTAACGAGTTCGCCCGGGTGAGCATTGACCGAGCCAGTGCGCGGGCGCAACTGCCAGGGACCACGGGCATTCGCATCGAACTCGACGCTGATAACCCGTGTCATGTCGACCTGAGTGTTGTCAGCAAACCGCTTGGCGTCCTGATCCACCTGGGTCAGAGAATTGATGCCCGTGACTTCACAGATCGATCGATAGATCGGAATCATCGCGAACCCAAACCCGAACATCGTGCAAGCGATCACCGCCAGCTTGCCGAGCATTCGAGCATTGAGTACTGCGAGAGTGGGCTGAAACAGGGGGTTCACAGGTAACCAGCCGCCTTAACCAAACTTAGCCAAACAGCCAGTGATTGACGATAACGCCAGCAAAAAACACGAGCGCGACCGAGAGGAGGATAACCGCCGTGCGGAGATTTCTCGGGGTCACGCTCGCCATCGTTAGATCACTTGACGGTCGGCGGGGTCTCAAAGGTATGGAACGGTGCTGGGCTAGGGACGGTCCACTCCAGACCGTGGGCCCCTTCCCATACCTGCGCCGTCGCCGGCTTGCCGCCACGAATGCACTTGATAACCGCCCACAGGAAAATCAATTGGCTGAGTCCGAAGCCAAACGCCGAGACCGTCACAAACGCATTGAAGTCGGCAAACTGCATTGCGTAGTCGGCATAACGACGCGGCATTCCGGCAAGGCCCAGGAAGTGCATCGGGAAGAAGGTCAGGTTAAACGTAATCAGCGAGGCCCAGAAATGGAACTTACCCAAGCCCTCGTCGTACATGTGGCCCGTCCACTTGGGCAACCAGAAATAGGTGCCAGCGAAGAGCGCGAACAGCGAACCCGCGACCAGAACGTAATGGAAATGCGCCACGACGTAGTAGGTGTCGTGGAGCTGGATATCGAGCGGCGCCACCGACAGGATGATGCCGGTCAGGCCACCCATCGTGAATACGAAAATAAAGCCGATCGCGAACAGCATCGGGGTCTCGAAGGTCATCGAACCGCGCCACATGGTGGCGACCCAGTTGAAGACTTTCACACCAGTCGGTACCGCAATCAGCATCGTTGCGTACATGAAGAACAACTGTCCGGTCGAGGGCATCCCGGTCGTAAACATATGGTGGGCCCACACGATGAACGACAGGATGGCGATCGACGACGTCGCATAGACCATCGAGGGGTAGCCGAACAGACGCTTGCGGGCAAACGTTGGAATGATTTCGGAGATAATCCCAAAAGCCGGCAGGATCATGATGTAAACCTCGGGGTGCCCGAAGAACCAGAAAATGTGCTGGAACATGACCGGGTCACCGCCGCCAGCCGCATTAAAAAAGCTGGTCCCGAAGTGACGATCGGTCAGGGTCATCGTGATCGCACCCGCCAAAACCGGCATCACGGCAATCAACAAATAGGCAGTAATCAGCCAAGTCCAGACGAACATCGGCATCTTCATCAACGTCATGCCAGGCGCGCGCATGTTGAGAATCGTGGTGATAATGTTGATCGAACCCATGATCGAACTCGCGCCAAGCAGGTGAACTGCGAAGATCACCATGTCGAAGCCCGGACCCATCTGAAGAGAGAGCGGCGCATACATGGTCCAGCCGCCGGCGGCCGCTCCGCCTGGTGCAAAGTAGCTACCCACCAGCAACAGCGCTGAAGGGATCAGCAACCAGAAGCTGAAGTTGTTCATCCGGGCAAACGCCATGTCGGGCGCACCCACCATCAGCGGGATCTGCCAGTTCGCAAAGCCCACAAAGGCCGGCATAATCGCGCCGAACACCATGATCAGGCCGTGCATCGTGGTCAGCTGATTGAAGACCTCGGGCCTGACAATCTGCAGCCCAGGCTGAAAAAGCTCGGCCCGTAACAAGAGCGCATTGAGGCCGCCCACGATCAGCATCGCGAACGAGAACCACAGGTAAAGCGTACCGATGTCCTTGTGGTTGGTCGCAAACAACCAACGACGCAGACCATGGGGATGGTCGTGGGCGTGATCAGCGTGACCGTGATGATCGAGTACTGCGCTCATGAGGAGGCTCCTGACTGACTTGCTATCTAGCTGGTTGAGTGCTTACTTGCGCGCCGCAGCCACTTCGCTGGGCTGAACGATATTGTCTTCGGCCTTGTTACCCCAGGCATTGCGGGTGTAGGTGATGACCGACGCAATCTCGACGTCTGAGAGTTGTTTCCAGGAAGGCATGCCCTGGTTCTGACCGTTCAACAACACCTTGATCTGGCCTTCTTGGGGACCGAGAACGACTTTGTCTTCTTTCAGCGCGGGAAACGCACCGGGGACGCCAGTCCCGCCCGCTTGGTGGCAGGCGACACAGTTGCCGGAATAGACCTTTTCGCCGCGTGCGGTCAGCTCAGCCAGTTGCCATTCCTTGGTGGGGTCGTCGGCCAAAGCGGCCATCGCTTTTTTGCGCTCATCCACCCAGGCCTTGTAGTCCTCAGCCGACTTGACCTCAACCACGATCGGCATGAAGGCGTGGTTCTTGCCACAAAGCTCGGCGCAGTAACCCCGATAGATTCCCGGTTTTTCAGCACGGAACCAGGTGTCGCGAACGAAACCGGGAACCGCATCCTGCTTGATACCCAACGCAGGGACATAAAAAGCATGGATCACATCATTAGCGGTCAACACCACACGAACTTTCTTGTCCACCGGAACCACCAAGGGCTCGTCGACTTCGGTCAGGTAGGTCTGGCTCTTGGGCGCGAGGTTGTCGATCTGCTCCTGCGGAGTCGTCAGCGTCGAGTACATGCTGATGCCCTCGCCTTCGCCCTTCAGGTAATCGTAGCCCCATTTCCACTGTTGGCCAGTCGCCTTGACGGTAATGTCCGCGCCCGAAGTGTCTTTCTGCTCCACCACCATGCGAGTCGCTGGCAGAGCCATCCCAACAACAATCAGCAAAGGAACCACCGTCCACGCAATCTCGACGGCCGTACTTTCATGAAAGCTAGCGGATTTGGCACCTTTGCTTTTCCGGTGATTGAGGATGGAAAAGAACATCACCCCAAACACCGCGACGAAGATCACCACACAGATGATCATTACGAAATTGTGGATCCAGTGCTGGTCCCGGGCAATCGCAGTGGCCGGTTCGATCAGGTTGAGCTGATGCACCTTCGGGCCACCGGGCATGTCGCCCACGACCTGAGCCCCTTGGGCGATCGCCCAAGCACTCAAGCTCGACAAAATGACAGCTGCGCACACTTGTTTAAAGGCACGACCCACTGACTGACCAATCTCTTGAACCATCGTTAAACCCCGCCTTGCATTTCGGCAATGTTGCCCCGCGCAGCGATTGCGGCGGACCCAACTCTCAAATTCTGCGCCAAGTCACGAGCGAATTCGACCCTTTCTTCAAAGGCCAACAAACGCCCGACTTCAAACGTTTCGCCCCGCTCAGAGATCCGGATCCTAGCGTATGCCGCCTGACCCATCTCGACCCGCACCCAAGCGGGATTTGCCTCGAAGCGCGCTTTGCGTCGCCCGTCGACCACCTCGACCAGCAATCGATCGGGGTGTAAAACGATTCGTTCGAAATCCCCGGTGTGTCGCGCATATACGACAAATGCGATCGCCAACGCCAGGATTTCAATTCCCGCAAACGGTAGAACGACCCACGCACCCTGCGTCGCAAACACCGTTGCGATGCCACCCGACACGAGCCCCACCACTCCAAAGGCGAGACCGCACTGGCCAGGCGACAACGAACAATTGCGCCGCAGTAGCCACTCGAGCCCGTCTGATGTTTGGCGGTCCAACCGTGTAGCGGGCAAATCGGCCTCTGTAACGCAGAAAACTACCCAAACCGTATGACACTCCTGCGCGCCATTCGGGTCAACCCAAACGCTTAGTTTTTTCTGTGACCCTTCGTCGCACAATTTTGGGGCATCGGCGCAAACCCGCGTCCACGGCTGATTTAGCGCCCGCCCCGAATGAACTCGACCCGGGCCGTTCCGGGCTCGAGCTTCGAAGCCGGTGAGCACCAGGCGTGGCCATAAATCAATTCAATCGTGACTGATAGGGTGCGAGAGTCCTGAGCGTCCTCAGCGTCCTGAACCCAGGTGTCGAGCCATTGCTGCTTGCGGAACCGACCGCGCAGGCCCTGCGACCGGGCTTGAAGTGCGTTCCCTCCCAGTGCCCGCAAATCGGCCCAGGCCTGGATTGGGTCACACCATGTCAGCGTCAGAGGCTCCATATCCATGACAGGGGCCGAAAACCCAGTTCGAATCAGCGCGTCCCCTACATCGTGCATATCGGGAAAACGCTGGGTTGACCAACCCAGCCGCCGCAACTCTTTAAAGCTGTCGACCCCGTAGGCGCTGAACATCAAAAGGCCGTCAGCGCGCAGCACCCGGCTCCATTCGGCAAGCGCCACCCCGGGGTCGGGACACCAGTGCAATGCGAGGTTTGACCACACCAAATCAAAGCGGGCGTTGGCGAATGGCAGCGCCTGCAGATCCGCGCTAACCACACATGCGGAATGTTCCTGGCTGGCCCGAGCGACCATCGCAAAAGACAGATCGGCCCCCACCACCAAGGCCTCAGGATAGCGTTCACCCAAAATGGACAAGCCGGCGCCATACCCACAGCCGGCATCAAGAATCCGGGAAGGGCTGAGCCGAACCGGATCAAGGCGGTCCACCATCCGCTGTTCGACCTCGCGGTGAAGAAAGTCGGCATCGGCAGCCCGCGGCGCGCGCCGGTCAAACTGACGCCGAACGGCGGATAGGCTCAAGCCGGTCATAGAGTTCATTGGGGCAAACTATCGACCGAATGCCGACTCGCGTCAACGACACGTCAACGTAGACCGCGCACGATGGAGTCTCATGCTTGCAAAGCGTCTTCATCCCTTCTTTCTTCGCCTGCTCGACGACTGGATGCCCAGGCATTGCGCACTTTGCGAAGCCCGCACTGTTGACGCTGCGGGTCTCGGCCTTTGTGCCGGTTGCCTAATCGCCCTGCCGGGGCGAAACGTCCAGCGCTGTCGGTACTGCGCGCGGCGACTCTCCCCCGCGCGACCTTTAGCGCTCGGGATCGAACCGCTGTGTCAGCTCTGCGAGGCCCGTGAAACCCCCCAGGCCGTCGAACCCCTCGAAGCCGACTCAGGTCTGGATTCGATCTACGCCGCCTGTGATTACGCACCCCCGCTCGACCGCTGGATCACCGCCATGAAATACGGTGGCGACCCCGCCTTGGCCGCACCGCTTGGCGCATTACTGATCCCGCAAGGGCTCGCGCTGGCCTCCAGGGTCAACCGAATTATTGCGATCCCGCCCTCCTCGAGGCGTCTGGTCGAACGCGGGTTTGATCACACCGCGCACTTAACCGCACCACTGGCCAGGGTGCTCGGCCTTGAACGCCAGCGCAGATTTCAACCCAAACTACTTGCGCGAACTCGCGATACCCCCGAGCAAGCCGGACTCGACCAACACGCTCGCCGTCGCAACCTGCAAGGGGCCTTTGTCGCCCAACCCAGAGCCGCAGGGCAATCGATTCTGTTAATCGACGACGTCATGACGACGGGATCGACCCTTCGCGAGGCCGCTCGCGCCCTACGCGCACAGGGCGCTCGAACGGTCATCGCGCTGGTCATCGCGCGCGCCCATTCGATCCGCTGAAGGTTCATGCCCGCACTTTCAGTTGGCCCAGATGGTTAAACTATTCGGGTGTTCGATATCGTTCTGGTTCATCCGGAAATCCCCCCCAACACCGGCAACATCATCCGGCTTTGCGCCAACGCCGGCGCTCGGCTGCATTTGATTGAGCCCCTGGGGTTTCGTCTTGATGATGCCCAGCTGCGTCGCGCCGGGCTCGACTATCACGAATACGCGACGGTGAGGGTGCACGCCGATTGGACGTCCTTTGTGCAACTCCGCCAGCCAGATCCGGCTCGGCTGTTTGCGCTGACCACCCGCGGGACGCGCCGCCACGACGAGGTCTCCTACCAGCCCGATGACGTTTTGGTCTTTGGCTGCGAGACTGCGGGCTTGCCACCCAAGGTCCTCGAAATAATTGATCCGTCGCAACGCCTGCGGCTACCCATGCGACCAGGCAACCGCAGCCTTAACCTCGCCAATGCGGTCGCAATCACCACTTACGAAGCGTGGCGTCAGCTCGGCTGGTCTGAGGGGGGCAAAGCAGAGGTATCGCTGCGCTGACCAAGCCGCTGACCGAGCCAGACCAGAGTCTGCTCGACGGCATGCTCCCCATCAAACTGGCCAACCTGGGACCAGTCGGTGGGGCTGATGTAACCATGGCCAAGCAGGGTTTTCGAAAACGTATCCAGGCCCGACCAAAACCCCTGAACGCCGGTCAGGGCCAATGGCTTTGCGATGTAGCGAAGCTGGCTCAGTGTCAGCACCTCAAACAGCTCGTCCAGGGTGCCAAACCCCCCGGGGAGTGCCACGAAGGCATCCGCGAGTTCGATCAATCGAGTCTTTCGAACCGGCATGTCGGTAACCACTTCAAGCCGATCGAGACGGGTGTGCGCCACCTCGCGCTCGAGCAGACGCTGGGGGATCACCCCAATCGCTCGCCCGCCAGCCCCGATGACGGCATCGGCCACCTCGCCCATCATGCCGACATGTCCGCCGCCAAAAATAAGGGTCCAGCCACGTTGCGCCAAGGCCAACCCCATGGATCGGGCAAGGGCTAAAAATGCGGGATCGCTGCCGGGACGAGCGCCGCAGAAAACGCAGATCGAAGGGGCTCGCGGCAACAGTCGATCGTCTTCCATGGCAGTTTCCGGATTGAGGATCGATAGGTTACCGAGTTTCGGGGCGTGATTCCCGCGCGAGTAAGGCCTCGACCACGGCGCGCACCGAAATCTTCTCAAAGAGCACGGCGTAAACGGCTTCGACGATCGGCATGTCGATCGCATGAATACGCGCCAGTTCGCGGACAGCGACTGTCGTCTTAACGCCTTCGGCGACATGCCCGAGCGCCGCAACCGCGTCCTCGAGCGAGTGCCCCTGGGCGAGCGCAAACCCAACCCGGCGGTTACGCGAGAGCTCGCCAGTGCAGGTCAGCATCAGATCACCGATGCCTGCGAGGCCCACGAAAGTCTCGGCACTCGCGCCCAGCGCCAACCCGAGGCGGGTCATTTCGGCCAAACCCCGGGTAATCAGAGCAGCGCGGGCATTGAGCCCCAGCGCGAGGCCATCGCTGCTTCCGGCCGCAATGGCAATGACGTTTTTAACCGCGCCGGCCAACTCGACGCCCACAACGTCTTCGCTGGTGTAGAGCCGGCAAGCCCCGTGATGCAGAGCGGCGACAACACGCGCCTGCCCCCGGCGGTCGGTACTGGCAGCGACCAGGGCAAAGGGCAAACCCTGAGCAACCTCTTGGGCAAAGCTCGGCCCGGAAAGCACCCCAACCGGTTGATCCACGAGGACTTGCGCCGCGACCTGATGGGCCAACAGGCCGGTCTCGCGCTCAACCCCCTTGCACAACCAGTAAACAGGAGTTTCTGGCGCGCGAAGTGGCGCAAGTTGGCTCAACATCGGCCGCAACGCCGACATTGGCGACGCCAGCAGAATCAGCCCGTTTGCGCCCACAAAATTGACCGCCTCGGTCAGATCAGCGGTCAACTTCAATCCACCGAGCGGGTAGCCGGGGAGATACCGAGCGTTCTCGCCTTGCGACCGCAAGTCGGCCACCAAGGCAGAATCACGAGCCCAGAGTAAACACGGGTGGCGGCGCGCGACATGCTTCGCCACCGCTGTGCCCCAAGCCCCGCCGCCCAACACCGCGACACGCATGCTTTAGCCCGCTTTAACGCGACCTAAGCCGATCTAAGCCGACCGGCCAGAGCGCAGGAGATTATTGGCAGTTGGCTCGGCCTCAGTTGGGCAGAATAAGCCCCGAACCGTTCGAGTCGGGCGATTGAGCGGCTAAGCGCTGCTGGAAAAGCGCTTCAAAATTGATTTCTGCGAGATGAATCGGGGGAAAACCGGCCCGCTGAACCAGATCCGCCACATTGGCGCGCAAGTACGGATAGACGATGTTTGCGCAAACGACCTGTTGTACGTAGGGCAACTGATCCTCGGGAACACCGACGATCTCGAAAATACCAGCCTCTTTGGCTTCGACCAAAAAGGCCACCTTGTCGCCCACCCGTGTCGTCACCGTGACCGTGACCGTGGTTTCATAAATCGTTTCAACCACTACAGACGACTGAACATCGAGCTGCACTTCCACCGAAGGCTGGGTTTGCTCGAGAAATATCTGCGGCGCGTGGGGACTCTCGAGGGACAGCTCCTTGAGGTACAGACGCTGAATACTGAATACCGCTTGTTGGTCGCTCATGACGGGCCTTGAAAATCGCTTTGAGGAGGGAAATGAAGGGAAGTTGGGGTCTAGCCAGGATCGGACGCGGCCAGCAGCGGGAGTAACTCACCCGCACGGTCGAGTGCAGCCAGATCATCAAAACCGCCCACGTGGCGCTCACCGATCCAGATTTGCGGGACCGTGCGACGTCCCGAGGCAGCCATCATTTCGGCACGCCGCTGTGGATCAAGGTCGATACGAATTTTTTCAATTGCGGTCACCCCGCGCGCGTGCAACAACTGCTCAGCGCGTTGACAAAAGGGACACACGGCCGTGGTGTACATACGGACTTCAGGCATCAGGCACCCTTGAGCATCGCGACGGGGAGCCCAGCAGCCCGCCAGGCCGCCATTCCACCATCGAGCACGTGAACGTCCTCGCGCCCCGACTGGCGAATGGTTTTCGCTGCACTGGAGGCCGCGCGACCGTCTTCACAGACGACAATGACCGGGCGCTTTGCGGGCAAGTCAGTGAGACGTTTCGAGAGCTCCGCCGGCTCGATTGACCGCGCATTGGGCAGATGCCCGGCCGCAAACAGCTTGGACTCGCGGACGTCGACAATCGTCGCATCTCGATCATTGATCATCCGGGTCGCTTCATGCTGGGAGAGCGCGGGCCCCGCGAGGCTACTGGCAATCGTCGGCCAAACCAGGAGCCCACCAGAGACGATTGCGGCCGCTACGAGCAGCCAGTTGTCGATCAGAAATTGCATCATCGGGATTATAGAATACTGCGTGGTACCAAAACACCCCTGCCACGCAACCTCTTCTAATCTCCTCTAATTTCCCAAGGCCCCCCAGTGCACCAACTTGTGTTGCTTCGTCACGGCGAAAGCCAATGGAACCGGGAAAACCGCTTCACCGGATGGGCCGATGTCGACCTGACCGAAGCCGGACTAGCGGAAGCCCATCGAGCAGGCGCACTGCTGAAAGCCGAAGGGTTCGATTTTGACATCGCCTACACCTCCGTCTTACGCCGGGCGATCCGGTCACTGTGGGCCGTTCTCGAAGAAATGGATCGCATGTGGCTGCCCACCGTCCATACCTGGCGCCTCAATGAACGACATTACGGCAATCTGCAAGGGCTGAACAAGGCCGAGACGGCCGCCCGCTATGGCGAGGAGCAGGTGCTGATCTGGCGTCGCGCCTATGCGATTGCTCCCGAGCCGCTCGCAGATGGCGACCCCCGACTGGTCCAGAACGACCCGCGCTATGCCCATGTGCCGGCTTCCCAGATTCCGCGCACCGAGTGCCTGCAGGACACCGTCGCCCGCGTCGTTCCATTCTGGAATGATTCAATCGCACCGGCACTGCTGCGTGGGCGTCGAATCATCATCGCAGCCCATGGCAATTCTCTGCGAGCCCTGATCAAGCATCTGGAGGGGACACCGGACGATGAAATCGTCGGACTCAATATCCCGACCGCACGCCCTCTGGTCTACGAACTCGACGATGCCCTGAAGCCAATCAGCCACCGCTATCTGGGCGATCCGGATGAAATTGCCGCGGCTATTGCTGCGGTCGCTGGCCAAGGCAAAGCCCGGGCGGCGTAGCCCTTGGCTGGCCCCGAGTGTGCGCTCAAGGCGCGTCGTACCGCGCGGTAACGCCGCCGGTCGACCGTAAATCGAGGGGTTGGCCGTTCAGCGTCGCGGTCATGGCGCGCACATTGCCGACAAATACCTTGTGCAAACCCTGTTCGGGAAGATCAATCGACTCGCCGGGTTGCAAAATCCGTGCAATCCGACCCTGGTCATGCTGAACCTCAACCCAGCAGCGATCCCCGTGAGCAGTTAGCCGTAGTCGTCCTCGGGG
>RFVZ01000300.1 GCA_009922405.1 Betaproteobacteria bacterium | reverse complement strand
GCTTTTGCCCGTGAGGGCGCTCGGGTGATTGCGACCGATCGCGATGCCGGGCTTCTGGCGTCGCTACAGGGCGTCGAGGGGATCGAGACGATGCCGCTCGATGTGCTGGATCCTGCGGCTGTGCGCGCGGCGGTCGATCGGATTGGCGCAGTCAATATTTTGTTCAACTGTGCGGGCTGGGTGCATCAGGGGACCATCCTCGAGTGCACGGAGGATGATTGGGACCACAGTTTTAATTTAAACGTGCGGGCCATGTTCATCACGACCAAAGCGATGTTGCCTCATATGATCGCGGCCGGCGGAGGCGTGATTCTGAATATGGCGTCGGTGTTGGGGCAGCTCAAGGCGGCTCCAAACCGCCTCGCTTATGCCGCCAGTAAGGCGGCAGTGGCGGGATTTACGCGGGCGCTTGCGGTTGATCATGTCCGGCAGAACATTCGGGTTAATTGTATTTGTCCCGGTACGGTCGATACGCCGTCCTTAGGCGAACGCATTCAGGCTCACGCGGATCCTCACCAGGCCCGGCTGGATTTCATTGCGCGCCAACCGATGGGCCGATTGGCAACCGCCGAAGAAATTGCCGAGACCTTTGTGTACCTTGTCAGCGATGAGTCATCGTTTATGACAGGGCAGGCGATTTTCGCTGATGGCGGGATGTCGCTTTAACTGCCCTCAGATCTTTAGTATCGAGTTAATCAGGAGTCGTTATGAAGTTGCTTCGCCATGGCGCTGTGGGCGCTGAAAAACCAGGCCTGCTGGCCGCGGATGGAACGATCCGTGATCTCAGCGGACGCCTGCCGCACGGGCACGCCGATCTCGATGGCGCGATGTTGTCGCCAACGGCTCTGGCCGCGATCGCTGCGATCGATGCGGGCGCACTCCCGGTGGTCGCCGCGGGGACCCGTCTGGGGCCGTGCGTGGCCAACGTAGGCCAATTCGTCGCGATCGGATTGAATTACAGCGACCATGCCGCCGAAGCGGGAATGGCTGTCCCGACCGAGCCAATCATGTTTATGAAGGCCAACGGCAGCATCTGCGGCCCCAACGATGACGTGATCAAACCGCCCCATTCGATCAAGCTCGATTGGGAAGTTGAACTCGGTATCGTGATAGGAACCAAGGCGCAGTACATTGAAGAAGCCGACGCGATCGACCACGTGGCTGGTTACTGTCTGGTGAACGATGTTTCTGAGCGTAACTTTCAACTCGAGCGCGGAGGCACCTGGTCGAAGGGCAAAGGTGCGGAGACCTTTGGGCCGATTGGCCCCTGGATGGTGACCAAGGACGAAGTGGGCGATCCGCAAGACCTCGAGATGTGGCTGGATTTGAATGGCGAGAAAGCGCAGCGCGGAAACACCAAGACCATGGTGTTCGGGGTGGCTCAGCTCGTTGCGTATGTGAGCCATTACATGACACTCTTTCCAGGCGATGTCATCACCACCGGAACGCCACCCGGCGTTGGCATGGGAATGAAGCCGCCGCGCTTCCTGAACCCCGGCGACGTGATGGCCCTGGGTATCGATAAGCTCGGAGAGCAGCGCCAGCGGGTCGTCGCTTGGCATCGTTGAGGCACCGTACAATCATCGGTTAAGCAATTTGATGGAGTGCAGTGATGGCCGCTAAAGCCTCTTTTCATTGGGACGACCCGCTGCTGCTTGATCGTCAGTTAAGTGACGATGAGCGCGCTGTGCGTGATGCGGCGCAGGCCTATGCTCAGGACCGGCTCAGTCCGCGCGTCCTCGAGCAGTTTCGTCACGAGACGGTTGATGCCACCATTTTTAAAGAGATGGGCGAACTGGGCTTGCTTGGTCCGACCATCCCCGAGGCCTATGGTGGTGCCGGCCTGAGCTATGTCGGTTATGGGTTGATCGCGCGCGAAGTCGAGCGGGTCGATTCGGGCTATCGCTCAATGATGAGCGTGCAGAGCTCGCTCGTGATGCTGCCGATTTTCCAGTTCGGTACCGAGGCACAGCGGCAAAAGTATTTGCCCCCGCTGGCTCGAGGTGACTGGATTGGCTGTTTTGGTTTGACGGAGCCCGATCATGGGTCCGACCCTGGCAGCATGGTCACACGGGCCCGCAGTGTCCCGGGCGGCTATCGCTTGACGGGGTCCAAGATGTGGATCTCCAACAGCCCGATTGCCGACGTGTTTGTGGTCTGGGCCAAAGACGATTCAGGCTCGATCCGGGGCTTTGTCCTGGAAAAAGGCTGGCAAGGGCTCAGCGCGCCTGCGGTTCACGGCAAGATGGGGTTGCGCGCCTCTGTGACCGGCGAGATCGTCATGGATGAGGTATTTTGCCCCGAAGAAAATGCGTTTCCCGATGTGCGAGGGCTCAAGGGACCTTTCACCTGCCTGGATAGCGCCCGCTATGGGATTAGCTGGGGCGTGATGGGCGCCGCCGAAGACTGCCTGCATCGGGCCCGCCAATATGTGCTGGATCGCAAGCAGTTCGGTCGGCCGCTGGCGTCAAACCAGCTGATTCAGCGCAAGCTCGCCGATATGATGACCGAGATCGCGCTGGGGCTTCAGGGCGCTCTGCGCTTGGGTCGAATGAAAGACGAAGGGATCGCTTCGGTTGAAATCACAAGTATTCTGAAACGCAATAATTGTGGAAAAGCGCTTGAGATTTCTCGAGTCGCCCGCGACATGTTGGGCGGCAACGGAATCAGCGACGAGTACGGCGTCGTTCGCCATCTCGTTAACCTGGAAGTCGTGAATACTTATGAAGGGACCCACGATATCCACGCGCTGATTCTGGGCCGGGCACTGACGGGTATCGCGGCCTTTTAAATCCTCTGCCGTCAGCGGCGCCATCAACTGCTGAACGTCCGTGGACCTGGCCCTCGATCTTGACGCCCTAATCGACTGCGCACCCGAATTT
>RFVZ01000299.1 GCA_009922405.1 Betaproteobacteria bacterium | reverse complement strand
GGATCGACGGCAATCGTGCGCAGATTCTTTTGGCGCGCGGTCAAGAGGGCCGAGACGATGAACTTGACCTGCGCTTCAATCATCGTGAATGCGGAGGCAAAGCTATACAGATTGGGACCCAGCATCAGGAAGAGGTTGGGGCAATCATCGATCATCGTGCCCAGATAGGCTTTGGGCGAGCCGTCCCAGCGCGCGTGTAGCGTGGTTCCTGATTCACCGATGATTCGCTTGGCAATCGGGGGCACCGAGACTTCGAAACCCGTTGCGAAGATGAGAACGTCCGGATCGCAATGGCGTCCATCGTCAGCAATCAGGCGTGAGCCTTGGATTTCGCGGATTCCGCAGAAGACTTCCACGTTCGGTTTCGCAATCGCGCGATACCAGGTGTTCGACTGAAGGATCCGTTTACAGCCGAGTGAAAAGTCGGGGGTGAGACGTGCGCGAAGGGCAAGATCCTTGACCCCACGACGCATGTTACGCAGGCCGATGGCCTCCATTCGCTTGACCAGTTTCGGGTGGCGCAGGCTTGAATTCAGCGCTTCGAATTGCAGATACAGCAGGGTCCGAAGCAGGCGCTGTGCGAACGGGATTCGCTTGAACAGGTCCTGCCAGCGCCTCGGGATGACGAGGTCCATTTTTGGCAGGACCCAGGGTGCGGTGCGCTGAAAGAGTGTGAGCTTCTTAACCAGGGGCTGGATCGGCGGCACGAACTGAATCGCCGATGCACCGGTACCAATCACGGCGACGCGTTTGCCATGCAGATCAACAGAATGATCCCAGCGCGAGGAGTGAAACTGAACGCCAGTGAAGCTTTCAAGACCTTTGACCTTCGGCGTGACCGGCACATGCATTGGGCCACTGGCGACGATTAGAAATTTTGCCCGGTAGTGTGCGGTGGACGTGTTGACGATCCACTCACTCTGGCGACGATCCCAATGGGCAGTCAGCAGTTCTTGCCCGAACCGGATCTGGTCAACGATGCCGTATACCCGCGCCGTATCCTCGCAATACCGTTTGATTTCGGGTTGCTTGGCGAACAGGTGGTTCCAGTTTGGATTGGGCGCAAAGGAATAGGAGTAGAGCGCGGAGGGAATGTCGCAAGCACAGTCCGGGTAGTGGTTATCGCGCCAGACACCGCCAATTTCTGGAGTTTTTTCCAGAATCAAAAATGGGATCCCCGCGGCTTTGAGTTGGATCGCGGCGCCAATTCCAGAAAATCCCGCCCCGATAATCAGGACTTCGACCGAGTGGGGCACGGGATTCATGGTCAGGGGGCCCTCCTTGAGCAAGTCCGATCAAGTGGGCATCCTACTCAATTGCGTTCAACAACCGCGCGCTAAATGATCGGGGACAAGATGAAAGTAGTCGGATTAATCGCCTTGAAGGACGCCGAAGCGTTTGAGCGTTATCGCAGTCAGGTCGGACAGACGATCGAATGTTACGGGGGAACTGTCGTTTTTCGGGGGACCCGAGATCAGGTGTTCTGGAACGAGTTGGGATGCGCCGAGTTCAATGCATTTGTAGAAATTGAATTTCCGACATCTGAGGCGGCGACGCAGTGGGCGAACAGTGCCGAATATGGGGCGTTGCTCGCTGTGCGCAATGAGGCGTTGTCGGTGACTTTGTTTGGCGTTAGCTGAAATCGGGCCACGTCAGGGGCTATTCATCCGAGTGACCATTCGGCGCACGACGATGAATCAGAATCGCCCTGAAATCGTTGACGTTGGTTCGCGTGGGGCCGGTAATGATGCTCTGATCAAGCGCTTGAAAAAAGCCGTGCGCATCATGTTGGTCGAGGCTGATGGTCGGTCGTAGCCCCGCCGTTTGGGCGCGGGTCAAGGTGTCGGGCTGCCAGTAGGCGCCAGCGATTTCCTCGGCTCCGTCAACCCCATCGGTGTCGCCAGCCAATGCGTAGACGCCGACCTTGGGGCCCAATGCAATGCCAAAAGCCAGCAAGAATTCGACGTTCCGACCGCCGCGCCCATTGCCCTCAGAGACATTCCGCAGCGCGACGGTCGTTTCTCCGCCTGAAAGCACCACGCAAGGGGCCTCAAAGGGCTGTCCGCGCGAGGCGATCTGGGTCGTGATGCTCGCCAGTACTTTGCCGACATCGCGCGCTTCGCCCTCGATGGCATCACCCAGAATATGGGCGCCATAGCCGGCAGCGCGGGCAAGCGCCGCGGCTGCTTCCAGGCTTTGTTGGGGCGCTGCAATGATTCGGGTCTGTTGCATCGCCGTCGAGCCACTGGCGCGCCGCGTCAGGTAGCGTCAGGTGATAGCGCGCGATGATGGCCAATGCGTCCTCGCGAGTGCTCGGATCGGCCACAGTTGGTCCCGATGCGATATCGATGGGTTGATCGCCAGGGACGTCCGACATCAACAGGTTGAGCACCCGGGCCGGGTAGCAGGCCGCGCCCAGTCGACCGCCCTTGATGGCCGAGAGGTGACGGCGCACGCAGTTCATTTCACCAATCGTCGCGCCGGATTCGAGAAGGCTTCGATTGATCTGCTGTTTATCCGTCAGCGTCAATCCTGGGGCGGGCAACGGTAGTAACGCCGAGCCACCTCCGGAGATCAAACTGATGACGTAATCGGCTTGATTCAAGCCCCGCACAAGTTTGAGCATGCGCGTTGCCGCCGCCAAACCCGCTGCATCGGGGACGGGGTGGGCGGCCTCAACGATTTCGATCTGCGAGCAGGCAACCCCATAGCCATAGCGCGTGACGACCAGGCCTTCGATGCGTTGCAAAAGTTCAGGGTCATTCTTCTGGTAATGATCTTCCAGAGCGCGCGCCATTGCTGCAGAAGCCTTACCAGCGCCGATCACGATCAGGCGACCTGATCCCATTTCTGCACGTGTCGGCAGATGCGGCGGGACGCACAG
>RFVZ01000298.1 GCA_009922405.1 Betaproteobacteria bacterium | reverse complement strand
TGGATCGATGAAATCCTGAAGCGCCTTAACTGCCCTCAACCCTAAGTGCCCTCAATAATTCGAAGGTCTCTCACGACGGCTTGAGTGCCCAGCGCGGCCACCGACTCTTGATAGGCCGGGCTGTTGTAGGCCGCGAGGGCCGCGTCAACCGACTCGAATTCGACAAGCACGGTACGCTGAGCAATGCCCTGCTCTTTCACGGCTGCGGGCATTCCACGGGCGAGGAACTTGCCCCCGGCCGCGGTGATGGCGGGCAGCGCCAGTTTCGCGTAGGCCGCTAATGCGTCCGCGTCATGAATGGCGTGGTACGCGCTGATCCAGTAGGCTTTGGCCATCAAAAAATCTCCCTTTGTTTTACTGCAGTAAAGCATATCGAACCCAACTCTGTCGATTGATCCTCATGAAAACTGCGATTGTGAATTTAGGTCGAATCGTCTCCGGCGATTGGCGAGCCCCCTGGGTTGAAGGCGATGCGATTCTTATGAATAGCGGAAAAATCCTCCAGGTTGGTACGGTCTCAGATGCCGACCTCGCGCAGTGCGACGTGGTGATTGATGCCGATCGCGCGACAGCAATTCCCGGGTTGATTGACTCGCAGGTTCACAACACGTTTGGCGACTACACCCCGCGCCAGAAGACCGTCGGCTTTCTGGAAAGTTATGTCCATGGCGGCGTAACGACAGCGATCAGCGCCTCGGAGGTCCACGTGCCCGGGCGCCCAAAAGATCCCGCCGGGGTCAAGGCTCTGGCCGTTGCAGCCATGAAATGCTTCGAGCACTACCGACCCGGCGGCATGCGGGTTTGGGCCGGAGCAGTGATCCTCGAACCGGGCCTGGTTGAACGCGATTTTGAAGAGATCGCCGCGCAGGGCGTGTGGCTCGCCAAGGCTGGATTTGGTGGGGTCAAGACGCCTTACGACTACGCCCCAATGATCGCCTGGGCCAAGAAACATGGTATGACCACGCTGGTTCACACCGGGGGGTCATCGATCCCGGGGTCATCCGGGATTTGGGCCGATCACTTGATTGCCATGCAGGCGGACGTTTCGTTCCATACCAATGGCGGGCCGGTTGCAATGCCCGATGCGGACTACCCCCGTCTCGTGCAGGAATCTAGCATGGCACTTCAGGTCTGTACGGCTGGCAACCTGCGGACCACTCTGCTTTTGGGTCATTTGATCTGCGAAGCCGGACAGTTCGACCGGTTCCTGATCGCGACCGACACCCCGACCGGCTCGGGGATCATGCCGCTGGGCATGATGTACACCATCAGCCATCTGGCCAGCCTGGGCAACATGCCACCCGAGATGGCGATTGCAGCAGCAACCGGAAACAATGCGCGAGTCTATCGAAGGAATTCGGGCTTCTTGCAGGCGGGCAAAGATGCCGACGTGGTCCTGATTGACGCCTGCGTGGGTGGATCAAAAAATGACGCGCTGAGCGCCCTTGAGAATGGCGATATCGCGGCAGTAGCCGCCGTCATCACCGATGGCGTGCCCCGATTTGTTGGACGCAGTCGGAACACTCCGGCCCCAATGAAATCCATCCGGATTGCTCAGAACCGTGTGCCGCAGGATTTCGGTGGCGCCGCCCACTAGATGATTTCAGACTCAAGCATCGACCCGTGATGATCAACAAACCTTCGACACCGACCCCATTTTCGATTCGCCGCTGGACCACCTACGAAGAAGAGATTCTGGCCACCGAGAGTCATCATCCTGCTGATGGCCATCCGATTAGGAAGATCGTTATTGGCGCTTGCGTTCGCAACCCGTTTGCTAACGGCGCACACACGGCCGACCTGAGCCCCGTTGTCGATCAATCCGCCGCGCTCGGAGAGGCATTCGGAAATCGCATCCTGAGGGCACTGGACGGAGACATCCATTCCAGCGTCGGCAAAGCCTGCCTGGTCGGACTGAACGGCGAATACGAACACGGCAATGCGTTCCTGACCGCTGCATTTGCCAATCCCTTAAGGGACATTCTGGGTGGCGGCAAAGCCTGGATTCCATCAACCGGAAAGCGTGGCGGTCCGATGACACCGATCGACATCCCGCTGGCTCATAAGCACGAGCTCTACGTGCGTTCGCATTACGATACGGTGACGGTGGCCTTTTCGGACGGCCCGAACCCCGATGAGGTACTGGTTCTTGTGGCAGTGGCGACGCGGGGCCGCCTCCACGCGCGTCTCGGCGGGCTAAGCGCGGGAGCGATCTGACCGGTCTGACAATTCGTTACAACTCGGCACAATATAGGCCCGGAGATCCGTCAACGATTAGGCCAGGGTCGGCGTTTTTGGGCTTAAGTACACGGTGTTCCTGAACCCAAACCGAGAACGGTCATGAAATCACAATCGATCCGCAATGCAGCGTTTTGTTTGGCAACGCTGGCCTTGACCCCGAGCGCCCACGCTTGGGGCGACCGCGAACAGGCCGCCCTGGCAGGTGCTCTAATTGGCGGGCTGATTGCATCCAACGCTCAGGGCGCTGGCGGCTCGGCGGCATTCCCTGCGCCCGTTGGGCCCGCGGTTTACATGGCAACCCCCGGTGTTGCCTACCGCGTTTCGCCGGGCTACGTCACAGGGCCGGTTTATGCGCCGGCACCCGCTTATTACCCCCCTGCTTACTACCCACAGGCAGTTGCACCGGTCGTGCAATATCGCGTGGCACCAGCATATGTCCAGAACTATGGACCAGCGTATGGGTCGGCGTATGGGCCAGGCTACGGAGCAACGTATGCCCCCGCCTACATGCAGCGCCATCACCGCGATCACCATCACGGCTGGTAAATCGATCCAGTTCAGGCGCCCTCCGAACCTTCAAGACAGGCCTTGATAGCGCGTAAGCGCCGGAGCGGGTCCATCTCGGCCATTAGATCCAGCTTCTGCTCGCCGGGTAGCGA
>RFVZ01000297.1 GCA_009922405.1 Betaproteobacteria bacterium | reverse complement strand
ACGCCATTGCCGCCCTCAACACCGCGTTTTGCGCCCCGGAAAACGGCTTCCCCGCCCTGGAGGGCGACAAGGTCACCTTCATCGGGTCCACCTTCATGCGCTACGGCGAACCCGAGCCCTACCTGAACCACTGTATCGTGCTAAACACGTGCGACCCGGTGCCCGGGGCCGAGATTGAGACCGCCGACCACGAACGCGACCTGTTGACGCGTTGGGCGGAGCTCATTCAAGAGGAGAACCCCGACATTATCATCGGGTACAACATCTTTGGGTTTGATTACGAGTTCATGTTCCGCCGGTCCCAAGAACTGGGGTGCTGCCACAAATTCTTGCAATTGTCGCGCAAGGCGGCGATCTTGCCCGACGCCGGCGACGACGCCGCCACGGCGGGGTCCGGTCCGTCGGACGCCTCCGACCGGTCCGACGGGTCCGAGCCCGAATTGCTAAATACCAAGATTGTGTTGGCGACGGGCGAATACGATTTGCGGTACCCCGCCATGCAGGGCCGCCTGCAGATTGACATGTACACCTATTTCCGGCGCGATTTCAACCTGGCCTCGTACAAGTTGGACGACGTGGCCGGGCAGTTTATCCGCGACGACGTCAAGCAGGTGCTCTTGGTCGGCGACGGCACCGAGGCGCGCACGGAACTCTATACCAACAACGTGGTGGGCCTGCATGCGGGGGACTATGTGCATCTGGAATTGTCGGGGTTCACCAGCGACTACTACCGCGACGGCCACAAGTTCAACGTGGTAGACATGTACCCGTCCCCCGACCCCCAGGTGGCTAAACATGTGATTTGTCTGGGCGGCCACGAGCCCGATCTCCAACGGAACTATAAGAGCCTCAAATGGTGCATGGCCAAGGACGACGTCTCGCCGCAAGACATTTTCCGGTTGTCCAACGGGTCCGCGGCCGACCGCGCCCGGGTCGCGAAATACTGTCTGCAGGATTGTAACCTGGTGCACCACTTGCTCAACAAGATTGACGTCATCACGGGCTACGTGGAGATGGCCCGTATTTGCAGTGTCCCGATCTCCTTCTTGGTCTTCCGCGGTCAGGGCATCAAGCTCACCAGTTATGTGTCCAAAAAGTGCCGCGAGAAGCAGACCCTGATGCCCGATTTGGAGAAGACGGGGCAAGCCGACGGCTACGAGGGCGCCATCGTCCTTCCGCCTAAATGTTCCATGTATATGGACAATCCGGTCGCCTGCCTGGACTATGCGTCGCTGTACCCGTCGTCCATGATCAGCAACAACCTGTCGCCGGACAGCAAGGTCTGGACCAAGGAGTACGATTTGCACGGCAAACTGGTGGGCGAAACGGGCGACAAGGATCCCCGTACCGGCGCCTACGTGTACGACAATCTGGAACACCTGGGCTACAAGTACATTGACGTGGAGTTTGACACGTTCAAGTGGTGCCGCAATCCGGAGAAGCCGCGGGCGCAGGCGGTGAAGAAGAAGACGGGGACCAAGATTTGCCGGTGGGTGCAGTTGCCCCACCACCAAAAATCCATCATGCCGGCGATTCTGGAGGAGCTGCTGCAGGCGCGGGCCAACACGCGCAAACTCATCAAGACGGAGAAGGACCCGTTCATGCAGAACATTTTGGACAAGCGGCAGCTCGGTTACAAGGTGACGGCCAATTCGCTGTACGGGCAGTGCGGGGCCCGGACGTCCACCTTTTACGAGAAGGACGTGGCGGCGTCTACGACGGCGACGGGGCGGCGCATGATCACGTACGCTAAACGTATCATTGAGGAGGTGTACGGCGACCTGGAGTACACGACGGAGGACCAGAGCGAGGTCAAGTGCTGCGCGGAATACGTGTACGGGGATTCGGTGGCCTACTATACGCCGGTCACCGTGCGGGTGGGCCGCAACATTCGCATCTGCACGGTGGAAGATCTGGCGCGCCAGTACGGCATGAATCGGTGGGTGTGTTCCGGCGGTGCCGACGGCGCCGACCCCGAACCCAAGGAATACTGCGAGCTCAACCTGATTCCGGTGGAGAGCTGGACGGAACAGGGCTGGACGCGCATTCACCGGGTCATTCGCCATCGGCTGGCGCCCCACAAACGTATGGTGCGGATTACCACGACGACGGCGATGGTGGACGTGACGGACGACCATTCGCTTCTCACGGCGGACGGCGCCCCCATTTCGCCTAAAGACGTGACGCTCCATACCAACCTCTTGCACCACGACGTCAAAATGGAAACGATGGGGGTCCACGCCGAATCGGTGTCGGACAGTATCATGAAGCTGAAGAATCCAAACTTTCTGCGGGAAGGCACCTATACCTTTCGTTATCCGGACGCGGCCACGGACAACCCCTTTTCGCAGGTGGAAATCGCGGAACACTTTCTGGCCATGCGCCTGTTGGGTTACCATGTCATCATGGAGACCAACGCGGCGGAGAATTGCGTCATCTTGCGCACGCGTCAGCGGGTGTACGGGGACCCGTGTCCGCTTGCGCAACCGGCCATTGAAAAGATAGAGGTCCTGCCGGAGTACGGCAATGAATACGTGTACGATTTGACCACGGACAATCACCATTTCGCGGCGGGCATCGGCAACATGATTGTGCACAACACGGACTCGGTGTTCTTCACGTTCAATCTCAAGCACGCGGCGACGCAGGAGCCGATTCGGGGCAAGCGGGCGCTGGAACTGACGATTGAAATCGCCCAGGACGCCGCCAAGTTGTGCACCCAGTTCCTGAAGCCCCCCATGGAATTGTCGTACGAGAAGACGCTGATGCCGTTCATCCTGCTGTCCAAGAAACGGTATGTGGGCATGCTGTACGAGACGAACCCGCACAAGGGGAAGCTCAAATACATGGGTTTGTCCCTGAAACGGCGGGACTCGTGCGACTATTTGAAGGACACGTACGGGGGCATT
>RFVZ01000296.1 GCA_009922405.1 Betaproteobacteria bacterium | reverse complement strand
CCGGAAACAATCATGCCGCCCTACTTTCGGACCGATGGACTGGCTCGTGTAGCAGGTTCTTTTGTGGGTCAGACCCTTTTGAATGCCCAACAGATTGAAGATGTCATCGCCTACCTTCAGAGTTTGAAAATCCAAGCGAGACCAACCGAGGCGTTCTAGATGAAGATCCCCGAATATGTACCGGTTACTTCTCGTCGAGATTGCCTGGGTGTGCTTGCCGCGTTTGGACTCGCCCCATGGTCCGGTGCATTCGCACAGGTCGAACAGGCGGACGCCGCGATCCGCGCTCTCGTGAAGGATGCTCGCGTGCGATCTGGCCGCATCGCGTTGGAACTTCCTCCGTTGGTCGAGAACGGACATTCGGTGGCGTTGAGCGTCAACGTTCAGAGCCCGATGACCGAGCAGGATCATGTTCGTTCGGTCCATTTGTTCGCCGAGGGCAATCCGTTGCCCGGTATTTTGACTGCGTATTTCACGCCGCGCAGTGGCCGTGCGGTCCTGACGAGTCGCGTGCGCCTCGCTCAGAGTCAGCGCATTTGGGCGATCGCGGTCATGAGCGATGGATCGTTCTGGCAGACCTCTGCCGAAACGCTCGTTACCTTGTCTGCCTGTACGGAGGAGCGATGAGCTTACCGCTGCGCCTTCTGCTCACCGTCCCGCGGACGGCCCGTCGTGGTGAGCTCATCGAGATCAAGGCACTCGCCCAGCACGCCATGGAAAACGGATTTCGGCATGACCAAAACGGCCAGATCGTGCCTCGGGACCTTCTGCGACGGGTGCGGTTTCAATACAACGGGATTGACGTGTTCCGAGCGGACCTCCAAACCGGCGTCGCCGCCAATCCTTCACTACAGTTCACGACGATCGCGACCGAAAGTGGTTTGATCACTGCAATCTGGACCGACGACCAGGGGCTCGATGCCCAGACCAGTTCCCGCATTGATGTGACCTGAGGGCAGGGCATTGCGGCGGTTTTTGAACCTCGTATTTGGGATGACTGTCAACGCAGTTCTTTTGGCTGCCCACCCTCAGGCCTTCTCGGCGGAACCCTCAGCGCGCCGGTCTTCCACACTGGATCTTTCGCCTCAAACACGATCCATGCAGGAAGACGAGGCTCTGAATCCGGCGACTTTCTGGCGTCTCGACGGTGAAGTGCTTTGGCAAACACCCGTTGGTGTCTCCAATGGTGCGTCTAATCGGTCATGCGCGAGCTGCCATGGCAATGCCACCGATGCCATGAAAGGGGTGGCAGTGCAGTTTCCGAAGGTCGTTTCTGGCACGCTTCTTAATCTCGAGGCGCAAATTAATCGGTGCCGATCCCTGCGTCAGAACCAGGTGCCGTTCGCTTTCGAGAGCAAAGCTCTGCTGTCGATGGCGGTGTTTATTGGTTCTCAGTCGCGTGGCCTGCCGATTGAGCCGGCGGTTGTGAGCGCGTCCGACGCCGGTCGTGAGTCGAGCCTACGGGCGGGCCGAGCCCTTTTCGAGCGACGGATCGGACAGCTCAACCTCTCCTGTGTGAACTGCCATGATGAACGCGCGGGTGCGCGGCTAGGTGGTAGTGTCATCCCACAAGCGCATCCCACGGGTTATCCCATTTACCGCCTCGAGTGGAATACGGTGGGATCACTCCAGCGACGACTTCGAAATTGCATGACCGGGGTGCGTGCCGAACCCTTTGCATTGGGTAGTGTCGAGTTGATTCAACTCGAGCTCTACCTGATGGAACGCGCCCGCGGCATGGTGCTCGAGACCCCGGGTGTGCGGCCCTGAAATGGGCGTAAATCGGTTGTACTATGGCTCGAGATGCAACAATCCCAAAACAGAGTATCAAACGGAAATTTGACATGACAATCGTCCCAACCCACTTTAAATCACGGGTTGCGTCAGCACTCGTTACGATGGCGTTATCCGCTGCCGGCTCAGTGAGCGCTCAAACCGTTCAACTCTCCCTGAGCGGAGCGCAGGAGGTTCCGCCCGTTGCCACGTCGGCTAGCGGTACAGGGTCCATCACGATCGGACCCGATCAGTCGGTGTCTGGTAGCGTGACCACATCGGGTGTCGACGGCACGATGGCGCATATTCACCTGGCTGCCACTGGGCAAAATGGTCCCGTGATCGTTCCGATGAACAAAACGGCAGAGGGTGTCTGGACTATTCCAGCGGGGGCGAAGCTGAATGATGCCCAATTTCAAAGCTTTAAGGACGGAAACCTCTACGTCAACGTCCACAGCGCTGCATTCAGGGGCGGCGAAATCAGAGGTCAGCTAAAACCCTAATGAATCGTTATGGCGCAGGGCAGGTCGCTCGAAATGTCTTTCTCACTGGCTTAATTACCGCCAGTGGATTTTTTTCGAGCGCTGTCGCCAACCACCCGACGACAAACTGGATCCCTATTTCGACGAATCACGACCGTTCGGTCGTGATCTATGCAGATCTGGACCGGTTCCAACGCGAGGCGTCTGTCGTTCGGGTGCGACTCTTGTTCGATCACCTCGGAGCGCAGGAAGACCCTCGACGCTCTTATGTCACCACCCGTGAATATCAATGTGACCGCGCTCTAGCCAGAACGCTGGACGAACAATTCTTCGCAGAGCAAATGGGTTCAGGCAAAGTTTTGCCGGCAGACGCATCCCCGGACTGTGAACAAAAAGTTGAAGGTCAGTCGGAGAAAACTGAATGCGCAGCGCCCTGGAGCGCCGTTTTACCCCGAACGGTGGGCAACGACGTCTACAAGGCGGTTTGCAAGATGCAGGCGGTTTAGTTCAGATCGACCGTTTGCCCCTCGGTCATGGGGATTACTCGGATGGTGCTTCCCTTCATTGCCTCCTGAAACTCGGCCAAGGTCCCTTTCGCCAGAGGATTTGAGTTGTAGTGCATCGGGATCAGCATTTTGGGCTTGACCCAATTGCG
>RFVZ01000295.1 GCA_009922405.1 Betaproteobacteria bacterium | reverse complement strand
CTGCGGATTCGAACAAGCTGAAGTTTCGCAACAACTTTGGTAAGGCGTCAACGACCTACGGTTATATCGTTTTTTCGTACGACTCAACAACCAAGTTGCTGCAGGCGAGAAAACGTTACAAGTACAGCTACGATGCCACAACGTATAAGGCCACCTACACGCAAGACACCGCGTTCGCAGCCGCTGATTACTACGTCAACCTGACCTCGGGCGTCTACAAACTGGTCTCCGGCACCGCATCGGCAACCAAGCTTTACCTGTACAACTCCCCGATTGATTTCAGTGTTCCGACTGATTTCAATCCAACTGCGGTCACGTATCAGACCAACGGTGATGCAGCGTTCAAGTACAACGCTCAAGCGCAGAGTTCGGTGGTCGAAGGTACGACCGGTAGCATTTACAAGAGCCTGAGCGCCAACACGGCCTATCAGGCCCAGGTTACAACGGCCGGTAGTGACGCGACCACGAAAGCGAAAGCTGACGCTTACCTAGCGACCATCAAAACGACACTTGCTGCAGCTGGGACGACCGCGGGTGGCAGTTTGCGTTACGACACGTCTGTTTACACGGCGTTCCGGGATTCGCTGCTGGCAAGCACTCTGGCGAGCGATGCGATCTCGGACGGCACACCCGGGATGAACCTGGTGCCCTACGTCTACTTCACGAATGATCAAACCAATGGTGTCTATCATCCCTTCATGGTGATCATCAGCTACGGCAATGGCGCAGATCCACATGGCTTGCGGGATGTGCCGCGGCCACCTGGTGACGGAACAGGTACGTCGGGTTACGCGGGTCAAACGGTCACCCGTTTTACCAACCGGGATTACTACGCCATCAAGATCCCCATGAAGGACTATGGCCAGGTAACGACGGCTTCAGCGAACACCCTTGCGAAGTCCCTGTACGCGGACGTTTACACCACGACGGCGTTGCAGGCGGCTAATGCGAAGACCGTTCTTAATTACGCGAGCGTCGCGGACAACGGGATCATGATCAATGGTGCCGTGATGTTCCCCGCGTACAACAACGTTCTTGCGTACTCGCAGGCTGCGGGCGAACTCTCACTTAATGGGTGTCACGTGGGCCAGGGCGGCGGCGGTGCCCATTGCCATGCCGACGGCTACCAGAGCGGTCGCGGAATTGGGATGTACAACGATAATGATTACACCAACAAGACCCACCCGCCACTCATCGGGTTTGGCTATGATGGCGTGGCCCTGTTTGGGCGTTATCGGACAACGACCGACGCTGCATTACTGGGCTACAGCACGGCGCTGGATGATTTTGGCGCACACAATCATGACAGCATGGGGTATCACTATCATGCCCACACGACGACATCGACAGCGACTTCTGGCTCCAAGTCTTACTCGTTTACCGTGCGGTATCTGATTAAGGGCGCTTATGCCGGTGCAATCAACAGCATCCCAGGCTGTGTGGTGGCGAGTCAGTGCTGATGGCGTCTTAACCAGGGACTGACCCGATAGCGCTCGCCGCGATAGGAGGCGTCGAGCGCGTCCAGAACACGAACCACCTCGGGGACGCTCCAGGCCTCGAGCCATTCAAAT
The DNA here is from genome assembly GCA_009922405.1 of Betaproteobacteria bacterium. Lineage (GTDB taxonomy): Bacteria > Pseudomonadota > Gammaproteobacteria > Burkholderiales > Burkholderiaceae_E > RFPW01. The sequence goes on along the minus strand of RFVZ01000295.1, from coordinate 1,342 downwards.
GGACCTTGGGGGTAATTGACCCCCAGTTTCATTGCTGCGTCGGCGGCGTCGGGGCTGCAAACGCCCTGTGTGATCGCGTCGGCGGCTTCATTGATCAGCATCGCAAGCGTTCGCGTGACGATCAGTCCCGGCGTGTCCGCCAACTCCACCGGTTGGAATCCAAGTGCGCTAAGCCATGCCGGGGCTTGCGACCGCCATTTGGGGCTGGAACCCGTTGCATTGGCGTAGGCCAGGGGGGTCTGCTCAGCTTTGCCGGCTATTTGTGCCACGCTGAATCGATCGAACACTGCGACATCGGGGGTTTTGATTGAAGTGGCCCACTCGGTCGCGGTGCGCCCGTCGCTTAGTATCAATCGAGCATCGTCAATCGCCAATCCGACCCAGCCGTTACTGTTGTCGCGCTTCAGTGATTGCCCCCCGGTCGACTTGAACTTTTCGTTAAACCGTTCGCTGAGTTGTTTTTCCAGATGATCTGCGATCGGGCCGCTGCCGTGAATCACGACTTGAGCCGCGGCGTTTAGTGCTTCAACCGGGTGCGGTGTCCACGTTGGCATTCCTGCGGGGTAGGTATAAAACCCCTGGCCTGATTTCCGTCCGAGGAGACCGCCGTCCACCATTTCGCGTTGGACCAACGACGGTATATATCGTTTGTCGTAAAAATTGGCTTCGTAGACGGACTGGGTGACCGCAAAATTGGTGTCGTGCCCGATCAGATCCATTAATTCGCAGGGACCCATCCGAAACCCCACTGCCTTCATGCACAGATCAAGTGCTTCGGGGCGCGCAGCTTGTTCCTGTAGCAGCGCTAAGGTCTCTGCGTAATAGGGCCGAGCGATCCGGTTCACAATAAATCCGGGGGTGCTTCGGGTATGCACCGGTACCTTGCCCCACGCCTCACTCAGATGCTGACCACTTCAACCAGCTTCATGAGGGGAACTGGATTGAAGAAGTGCATCCCGACGAGTCGTCCCGGATGCTTGAGTCCATTGGCGATCGCGGTGACACTGATCGAAGACGTATTCGTCGCTAGAATCGTCTCCGAATCCACCACGGCTTCAAGTTGCTGAAATAGTGCGCGTTTGGCCTGAAGGTTCTCGACGATTGCCTCGACTACCAGCCGTGCCGGGCTCGCATCCTCAAGGGTCGCGACAGCTTGGATGTTGGCAACGATTGCCAGCGCCGACTGCGCATCGAGACGGCCTTTGCCAACAAGGCCCTCAAGCGTTGTCGCAAGCTTCTCCTTCGATTTGCTGGCAGCACCTTCTCGGAGATCGAACAGAAAAACAGGATGACCCGCTTGCGCTGCGACCTGGGCGATACCCGCGCCCATGATGCCCGCGCC
>RFVZ01000294.1 GCA_009922405.1 Betaproteobacteria bacterium | reverse complement strand
AGTAATCTGGTCCGATTGCATCCCGAACCCCAACCGCATCCCGTCAGTGGTCGGCCAACCAAAGCCTTGGTGCTGATGCAGATCTATGTAGAACGTTTCCTGCGGGTGCTCGTGCGCTATGGCGGCCACCCGTTGTTAGCGATGCGCAAAGTCGGAGGCTATGTAGATGCATGGGCGACTCCGCCAGATCCAGGTTGGACGATCGTGGGCGCGATGCGCTACCGCAGTCGTCGCGACATGATGAAGCTCTCATTGGACCCGGGACTCAGCGATGCGCATCCCTTCAAGACGGCGGCGACCGCGATGACGTTTTCGTTCCCGGCCCAGGTCGTGGTCGCCTTCGCGCTCCGTCCTAGGATCTGGGTCGCCCTGGTGCTGGCCCTGATCGCTTCGCTCATTCATTTGTTGAGTCTGATCCGAATCCTGGTCTGAACGTTTCTGTGAGCAACCGATGAAACCCATGGAAGTCAACGCAGAACCGTTGACGTTGTTCGGTGCCCCCGTGGGCATGTGGACCGGAAAAATCCGCAGCTACCTGCGCAAACAAGGGATCCCCTATGTGGAACGCTTTCCGTCGGACCCCGTGTTCGAGCGTGAGGTCATCCCGGCGGTCAAGCGCTTCATTAATCCGGTGATTCGCCTGGCCGACGGCACTCTGGTTCAGGATACGGCTGACATCATTGACCACTTTGAAACGACCGGAAACATCCGGTTCAGTGTTTACCCAGAGACCCCACTGCAGCGCATCGTGGCGATGGCACTGGATCTTTACGGTGGTGAAGGACTTGTGCGCGCAGCGATGCACTATCGCTGGAGTTATCGCGCTCAGAATGAATCTTTTCTACGTCATGAATTTGGTCTTTCGTATCGCGCAGCAGCAATGCCGCAGGCGCAGATCGATGCGCAACTCGATCTCTTCATGGGCTATCTCAATGCCTACCTGCCCAAGTTTGGCATTAACCCGACGACCCAACCCGCGATTGAAGCCGCTTACGAATCGCTTCTTTCAGCGCTGGATGCGCACTTTCGAAAGGTGCCCTATCTTCTGGGCGGGCTTCCAACGCTGGCTGATTTTGGCTTTATTGCGAATTTCTATGCCCACCTTGGGCGGGATCCTTACCCCGCTCAGCAGATGAAGCTCTCAGCGCCCAGCGTCTACCGCTGGACTGAACGCATGATGGCCAGTGATGCCGACATGCCTGAGTTTCCGCAGGCTACGCAGGTGCTGTTGCCAGAGGACGCGATACCCGAGACGCTCGGACCGGTCCTGCAATGTATGGCTGCAGACTATTTGCCTGAACTGCGGATGATGGTTCGGTGTACGGACGAGTGGCTGGCGAAGCAACCCCCGATTGATTCAGGAGCGCCCGTGACCAGTAAGCCAAGCGCGCGGGTGTTGACCCGTGGGCGCTTCGTGCTGCGAGGCGCTGAGCTCGAATCGATGGTGGCGCCTTATACGCTCACGCGTCTACAGCGTGTGACGGATACCTATGCCAGCCTCAGCGAGGTCGAACAGCGGCGGGTCGCCGATTACTTCTCCTCGCACGGACTCGCCGAGTTGCTGACGCTTAAGGCGCAGAGGCGAGTCGAGCGAAAAGATTATCTCGAGGTCTGGGGTTGAGTGGATTGGGCGGATTCCAGGTCTGCCGGCCCGGGTTTGGTCATCGACGCTTCGATCTGCCTCTCGATCTCGCGTCTGAGCCCTAGCGTAAAACCGGCCTCGGCAACGACGAACAACGGCCCTATGGCGAGGCCCCGAATGTCGTCCATGAACGCTGGCTTGCGACCTTCCCAGTAGTGGCCCAGGGCCTGCAAGGCCCATCCGCCGATAAAGAGCCCGAGGCTCCACCCGAGCCAGTGCGACCCATCGAGCGCAGCGATCTGCAGACCCAGCCAAAGGGCCAGCGCGTTCAGGAGGGCCATCGTTAGGCCAAAGCGAATGTCTAGCCGAAGGTAGTAAAGGCTCCCCAGGAGGTACAGCATCAACGCCGGGCTGATGCTGAATTCCAGCCACGGCAGGTCAGTCACCGCTAAGGCCGGACGAGCCAGAAAACTCATGATCGCCACCACAATCATCGGAATGCCGATGAAATGGGTCGCGATATTGCGGCGGTCCCGATGGTAGGCCGCGTATTGGATGAGGTGCTGTTCGATTAGGTTCATCAGCTCATTTCGGTGACGAACTGTCCTCCCGAGCGGCGCACTTTTTTCAGGTTCACCAGCCAGTCGCCTTCAGGCTCGCGGTAGCCGAGCGGTACCAGGACAACGCTGCGTAGACCACGTGCTCCCAGATCCAGAATCTGATCGATCGCCTTCGGGTCGAACCCTTCCATCGGTGTGCTGTCTACTTCCTCAAACGCGGCTGCAATCAGCGCGGCGCCGAGACCGATATAGGCCTGTTTTGCAGCGTGCTGAAAATTGAGCTCTGCGTCACGCGCAGGGTAGGTCGCGAGCAACTGCTGACGATAGGCCTCCCAGCCTTCATTGACCGAGTCGCGCACGGTGTTCGTCAGGTCAAACATCATGTTGATGCGCTCAGGTGTGTAGTGATCCCAGGCTGCAAAAACGAGCAGGTGAGAACAATCGGTGATCTGAGCCTGGTTCCAGGCTTTTGCCCTGATGCGCTCGCGAAGCTCAGGGTTCTTGACCACGATAATTTCGAATGGCTGCAGGCCGCTCGATGTAGGGGCGAGGCGCGCCGCTTCGATAATCCGGTCCACCTTGTCTTGGGACACTGGTTTGGCTGGATTCATTTTCTTGGTGGCGTAGCGCCACTGCAGTTTTTCGAGAAGTTCAGACATGGGTAAAAAGTCCTCCATAGACTTTGCGAAGTTCGTTTTTCTGGACCTTGCCGGTGCCACCCACAGGCAGCGAATCGACAAACACGACGTCATCGGGGACCCACCACTTCGCCACCCGGGCGGCGAGGAAATCAAGAAT
>RFVZ01000293.1 GCA_009922405.1 Betaproteobacteria bacterium | reverse complement strand
TGTTTCAGGCCAACGCGATCCGGGGCTTTGCCGCCATAGCGTGCCTGCAGGTAAGGGACGCTCATTAGCTCGGCTGCGGAATCGAATAACGAAACCTGAATGCCCGAACCGCGCCCCGTCTGCGCGCGCATCATCAAGGCCTGCTGGATCCCGATCAGCGCGTTGAGTCCAGCGCTGATGTCGCAAATCGAGACACCGATCCGGCCCCATTCGCCGGGTGCACCATTCACCGCGACCAGACCACTTTCGGCCTGTACCAACAGGTCATACGCTTTCATCCGGGTCAAGGGCCCGCGATCTCCATAGCCGCTGATATCGCAGGTGATCAGGCGCGGATAGCGCTCGCGCAACAGGGCCGAGCCAATCCCCAGTCGCGCGGTGGCGCCGGGTGCGAGGTTCTGAATAAACACATCGGCTTGAGCCAGCATGCGACCCAACACCTCAAAATCGTCCTTGTTCTTGAGGTCGAGCGCGATCGATTCTTTGCCGCGGTTGATCCAGACGAAATAGGAGGATTCGCCATGGGCCGCCTTGTCATAGCCGCGGGCGAAATCGCCTTCGGGGCGCTCGATTTTGATCACTCGAGCCCCTGCATCGGCTAATCGACTGCTGCAGTAGGGCGCAGCGACGGCCTGTTCGAGAGCGACCACCAGTAGGCCTGCCAGCGGGCCCCGGGTCTGTGCTCCGTTCATCAGCATCTCCTCGTTTTCACCGATGCGAAGTATTTTCAAACGTGATTCACTGACGCGGAATTGCTTTTGCGCATATCCAGCATTGTCTGAGCGTTAAGGCGATGTTGACGCGGACTTAACGCTGCATTGCCGCGTTTGAAATGGCCAACTGCGTGCAGCATGGCCAGAGTTATAGGTTGAAACAACACGGGGCTGCACGCCGCCCTCAAAGACGGGAGACATTCGATGATTCGAGGACATCAACTGGTTGGCGCGACTCTGGCTGCGACGATCGCTTTGACCTTAAGCTCTGCGGCTTTCGCGCAGGAAAAGACCTTCAAGATTTACGGCTTCGGCGCGAAGAGCGGGGTTGTTGGGATTTTTGGTCAGCAAAGCGAAGTGGCCATGCAGGCGGCCGCCGCGATGATCAACAAGGCTGGTGGCGTCACGCTGGGTGATGGAAGCAAGGCAAAGCTCGTTGTTGAGTATCTTGATGACCGATGCACTGCCGAGGAGGGGATCAATGCGCTGCGTCGTATCGCGGCTCAGAACGATGCGGTCGTTGCGATTGGGCCGACCTGTTCAAACGTTGCCGAGCCCGTCTTCGGCGTGCTGCAGAAGAAGGTCGGCGATGCGTCGGATTCAGGGCTGCAGTTCCCCCTCTACACCGACGTCGCGGCGAAGGGAGGGTTGGCCGCGATGTCGCAGTGGGCGTTCCGGAACGTCCCCAGCGAAGCCAACATGTACAAGTCAATCTTTGAATGGGTCAAAACCACGCGGCCTGAGTTGCAGACATTTTGGGGCGGTGTCGAGAAAGACTTTGCCCACAGCAACGCAACCTTCAATGTCATTAAAACTCAGGCCGGGAACACCGGTCTGCAGGTTCTTGGCCAATCGGAGTGGTTGCTCAACGATATCAATTTTTCGAACCAGGTTCGCGAGATGAAGCGTGCCAATGCAGACCTCGTCGCGATTTCGGCGCATCCATTTACGACTTGCGGTGTGCTCAAGGAGATGGCGCGTCAGAACGTAAAACCGAAGATGCTGATTGGTCTGACCTCGTCGTCGAGCATGGAGACCCTGCAGGGTTGTGCTGCGCAGGCCGAGGGACTCATCATCCCGACCAGTTTTGCACCGGTGACGGATGAAGCGCGCAATGCCGCTGCGGCAGTGCAGGCACTCAACTCGAAGTACAACATGGATCTGCACAATGCAGCCGCCTTCGAAAATATCTTTACCCTCAAGGAGCTGATCGAAAAGCAGAAGATCATGGGTCGGCCTGATACGGTTCAGGCGGATCGCCAGAAGATGCGTGATGGCCTGGCCGCGATGAAGCAGACCACGGGTTTGCTGGGCAAAGTGGGTCGTACCGAGGATCGCGAAGCGATCAAGCCATTCTTGTTCGTTCAGGCCAAGGGCGGTAACTGGACGGTTGCTCACACACCGGCTCAGTAAGTCGTCAACGCGAGTTCTGCTCTGTCAAGAGCCCCCGAATCGCCGCCGTATGGATCTGTTGTACTTCCTGGACCTTTCGCAGTCCATCATCGACGGCGTGCTCTTCGGGGCAATCTACTCGCTCATCGGGATCGGCTTCACCCTGATTTTTGGGGTGATGCATAAGATCAATTTGTCTTACGCGGCGGCCTCGATTGGCGCCGCCTACCTGAGCCTTCTGGTGGTCAGCGCGGTCCCCGCGCCCCTGGTGTACGTGGCTGCAGCAATCATGGGTGGCGTTCTCGGCTGGCTCGTTTATCTCATCTGTTTCCGGTTCCTTCCGCTCGACAATCCGCTGGCGTCACTGATGTCGACTGTTGGCATGTTGCTGGCGATTGAGGAACTCATTTCGCATGTGACGCGAGGGATGCCACTGAATTTTCCCGCGCTATTTGCAAGTACGAATATCGAACTCGGGCAGTTCTTTATCCGTGGCGACCTCTTGTTCGTGTTTGTTCTGGGTTGTGTTGCGATGGTGGCGTTAATGCAATTGCTCAAGCGGACGCGTTTAGGCCTGGCGACCCGGGCGGTGGCTCAGCAACCCGTCGCGGCCCAGTTGTGTGGGATGAGCGTCAATGCCACCAACGCCAGCACATTTGTGATCGCCGGATTGCTCGGGGGTACTGCCGGGGCCATGGCGGGCGCAGCGATTGGCGTGCTCTCCCCCCTGATGACGCTGCCATTGACCGTTAAGGGACTGGTCGTCACGGTGATTGGTGGCCTTGGGAGTATCCCGGGGGCGATCGTTGCCGGACTGATCGTGGGGGGCGTCGAAA
>RFVZ01000292.1 GCA_009922405.1 Betaproteobacteria bacterium | reverse complement strand
TGAGTGGTTTCATTGGGACGTCCGCTGTTGGGCTCGAAAGGAGGTATCAGGAATGGGGTTTGGAGCGCTGCGGTGAAGCGTAGCGATTTTCTCTATCATGTGCTGATGAGCACATGCCATCGTTCGGCTGGTGGGTCGAAGAAGAATTTGCCAAGCGCCATGGCCGCAAAGGCTTGGGTCACGCGAGCGATGTGTTTGCCGCTGATGATTTGCGCAGCGTTGCTCGGCGGTTCCCTGAATTCGAGTGTCATGGCCCAGGCGGTCTCCGCAGCTCCTGCGCTCGGCGCCAATTTGCCTCGATTGGGCGATGCAGGGGGAGAGGATCTTTCTCCACTTGCTGAGCAGCGCTTGGGTGAAATGGCCATGCGCGAGGTACGTCGCGATCCCGATTATCTCGATGATCCCGAGGTGAACGACTGGCTTGGTCAGTTTGGTCAGCGTCTGGTGGGTTCGGTCCCCGGCGGCGTGATGGGCCAGGATTTTGAGTTCTTTGCAATTCGCGACCGATCCCTGAACGCATTTGCCCTGCCGGGCGGGTTCATCGGGGTGCATACAGGACTCTTATTGACCGTCGCCAACGAGAGCGAGTTGGCGTCGGTGCTCGGTCATGAGATTGGTCATGTCACCCAGCGCCATATCGCACGCACGATTGCTCAGCAGCGCCAGGCGGCACCGATGGCAATTGCGGCCCTCGCGCTTGCGGTGCTGGCTGCGCGCTCGAGCCCCAATGCGGCGATGGGGATGGGTTCGCTGGGAGGCACTCTGGTGCAGTCCAAAATGCTGTCGTTCTCGCGCGATGCCGAACGCGAGGCTGATCGAGTGGGTTTCGAGACTCTGCGTAATGCCGGTTTCGATCCGAGCGCGTCGGCGATGTTTTTTACCCGTCTTCAGCAGGCCACTCGGGCTTATGACAGTCCCGCCGCCCCGGCCTATTTGCGTTCGCACCCGCTTACCAGCGAGCGGATCGCCGATATGCAGTCGCGTTCGTTCGGCTTTGCGCCACTTGCACTCGCCAATGCACCCAGCTTTTTTATGGTGCGTGCGCGGGCGAGAGCGCTGCAGGATCCTAGCGTCGATGGCCTGCGGGGTTCAGCGACTTTTTTTGAGCGGGCGCTTGAGGACCGTTCCATGCCCGAGCTGGCGGCCTGGTATGGCCTTGCGCTCGTCGCGGCGACTCAGCGCAATTTTGCAGCGGTCCCGAAGTTTCTAAGCAATGCCCGAGCGGTGGCCCCCGGGGGGACGCACCCCTGGCTCGATCGCCTGGAGGTCGACGCCCGGGTGGATTCGGGGGATGCGGCGGGCGCCGCTACGCTGGCCCGGGCGGCGCGCGTCCGATATCCCGATATTCGGGCGATTGCGTATGCGGAGGCCCGTGCCCTCTTGGTGGCCGATCAACCCCAGCAGGCCGTTGAACGCTTGAGTGATGCCACCGCGCGCTGGCCTGGTGACCCGCATTTATGGGAGCAGTTGTCGCGCGCTTACGGGGCCCTCGGGCAACGTGCCCTTGCGCACCGGGCTGCGGGCGAAGCAGCCATCGTACGGCGTTCGTGGCAGAGCGCGTTTGAGCAGTTTCGCTTGGCCCAGCGTGCAGGCGACGCTGATTTTATTTCGGCCTCAATGATTGACGCCCGGTTTCGGATGGTCGAGGCCGAGGCGCTACGTGAACGTGCCGAGATGGGTCGACAGATGCGCTAGGTTGATTCGCGGGGCTGGCGTTCAAAGCCAAATTCGAGTGCGGCAGACTGGGTGAAAGGCGTCAGGGGCAGCGGCTCTGAATGGCCGCGAAAACGGACCCGGACGGCGGATCTCGGCGAATCGAAGGTGTCGCCCACTTCCATCGGATCATCGCCTCCGATGGGGTCATCCTCTGCATCAACCTGATCTAAAAGAGCCGCCAGCTGGCGATCGTCGATCGCACCGGGTCCGAGGTCTGTTTGGGCCCAGACCACGCCATCCGAATCGACCCCGAGTCGATCGACCCGGCTTGCGATCTCCCCGGTGTGTGCGACCAATACGACCCCATCGGGTTGGGGGGCCAGTCGCCAAATATTGGGGGCGAGTTCGAGGTCGACAAACACCCGCTGCGGGCCGTTCTGGAAGAACCACGAACCATCTTCAGAACAGGAATAGTTTCTGGCAATAAAATCAATCAGGGCTTCGTGACGAATCGGGTCGCCGCGGCCGTCGCGGATCGGATCGAACCCTGGTGCGCCGCGATCCACCAGGCGCCAGGCGCCTCGGCGGTCGAGATAGAGCCAGCCCCACGCGGCCGGCACGTTGGGCCAGCGCGCTTTGGCTTGTAGGACGCGTTCATCCATGGCCATCGAGAAAATTGAGTACGCGATGCGGCAGCCAGCTCAGGGTGTCCCCCAGACCCGCCGCGTCATTGGCTCGACCGGGGAAGCCGACATGTCCGCCGTCCGCGGGGTATTCAAGGGTCACGGTCGAGGAAACTTGGGTTTGATGAGCAAGTGCGAAAGCGGGAAGAAATGGATCATTGCGGGCGTTGATGACGAGCAATGGCAGGGTGACCCCGCTAAGCCACTGCTTGCAAGACGAGCGAGCATAGTAATCGTGGGCATCCCGAAAACCATGAAGTGGTGCGGTAACAGCGTCGTCAAATTCAACAAACGAGCGGGCATTACCCGCTTTGGATCCATCGATCAAGCCTGGATGCTGCTTGGCGAGTTTTTGGGCCTTGACCCGCAGAGTGCGCAGAAACGATTCGGCATACAGGCGCGCGAAACCATTGGCGAGGGCTTCAGCCCCTGCGGCGAGGTCTTGCGGGGCGGAAATGACTGCGGCTGAATCGACCCAGCGTGAGGCATCATCGCCGCGCCTGCCAGCCCATTTCGCGAGCGCATTGCCGCCCAGTGAGATCCCCACCGCGTGCAGAGTGGCTGAGCCCGCGAGGGTGTGCATGCGCTTGAGGATCCAGTCGATTTCGTGGTCGTC
>RFVZ01000291.1 GCA_009922405.1 Betaproteobacteria bacterium | reverse complement strand
CCAATATTGACCACATCGGTGATCTTGCCGTCAGCGCGGATCTGCTCGGCATAAGCCAGAAACTTTGCCGCCTCGGTCCGGGCGAGCGCGGCTGAGGCACCGTCGGTCGGCGCGCCAGCCGGTGTACGAAGCGCGGCGTGCTGCACGGTCCGGTGCTCGGTGGTGTTGATGGCCTCGCCACGCAACATCGCATCGCGCCGCTCGGCGACGCCACGTTCTGCCGCAAGGGCAATCAGCGCATCGCGAATCCCGTCATCCCAGAGGTGCTTGGACAGGTCCCCAAACACCATCGGGGCCTCGACTGCGAGCGCGGTGCTTCGTTGCGGATGATCATGAAAGGCTTGCCGAAGATCAAAATCACGACCGCGCGCATTGAAAAGGTTCTGCAGTTGATGCCAGGTGGCGGTCTGGTCGCAGGGGGGCTGACTCATGGCGAAGATTCCTTGGTTTGGCTGCAGAATGACGGCTATCGAACGGCCCCATTTTCACCGATTTTTTGCTGGATTTTTGCTGGATTTTTGCTCGATTATTTAATCGATCATTGGTTGTAACGATTGAACAAGGCACATCATGACCACTCCGACTGCGCTTCCCTTCGACGTTCTTTGCACCCATCGGGCAAAAATCGGTGAATCGCCGATTTGGTCAGTATCGGAGCAGTGTTTGTACTGGGTTGATATTGAAGGGCGCTCATTGCAGCGCTTTGAATGGGCCAACCAACGCCTCTCGCAGTGGGCTTTGGGCGAGCGCGCCGGATCGATTGCACTGCGCTCGCAAGGTGGGCTGTTGGCCGCAATGGAATCGGGGATTTTTTGTCTCGAACTTGGGGCTGACGGCAAGATCGACATCCAGCGGGTTCACCCGATTGGCTTTCCGCGGACCGATATGCGATTTAACGACGGGCGCTGCGACCGATCGGGTCGTTTCTGGGTCAGCAGCATGGTGCTGGATACCGGTCTGGGGATCCCGGCTGGGGGGCTGTTCCGTGTCGATGAACGTGGGTTGACTGGGCCGTTGTTTGAGGGACTGATGACTGGTAACGGGCTCGCGTTCAGTCCCGATGGGCATCTTCTGTATCTGGCAGAATCGAATCGCAGCGTCCAAAAAGTCTGGGCCTTTGATCTGAGTGCATCGGGTGAGATTTCCGGTCAACGGGTCTTCGCCGACTTTTCGCCACTGCCAGGTCGACCCGACGGCGCCGCGGTTGATGCAGAAGGCTGTTACTGGGTCTGCGCCACCGACGCCGGGCAGATCCACCGTTTTACGTCCGAAGGCGTTCTTGAGCGATCGTTGAGTGTGCCATTCGCCAAACCCACTACCTGCGTATTTGGCGGGCCCGATCTCGATCAGCTCCTGGTCGCGTCGTTACAGACCGCAAAACCAGTCGAAGGCTTTGATCCCGATCTGGCGGGTGCCGTCATTGTGATGCGACCCGGCGTCAAGGGTCTTCCCGAGTCGCAGTACGCCCACTAACGGAGCGACGCTCGCGTTATCCTCGCAGCTAAGATGATGTTGGAGAACTTTTAGTGGCTATTTTTTCGTTGCATGGTGTCGACCCGCAGATCGCCGCCACGGCCTGGGTGGCCGAGGACGCCACGGTGATCGGAAACGTCATTCTGGGCGAACACGTCAGCATCTGGCCCGGTGCCGTTTTGCGCGGCGATCAGCCCGAACCGATCACCATTGGTGCTCGTTCAAATATTCAGGATGGAAGCGTCCTGCATTCCGACACCGGGCAACCGCTGACGGTCGGCGAGGGGGTCACGGTTGGTCATCAAGTCGTATTACACGGCTGCACGATCGGGGACGATTCGCTGGTCGGCATTGGCGCAGTGGTGCTCAACGGATCCCGAATCGGCCGCAGTTGCCTGATCGGGGCGCGCGCCTTGGTGACCGAGGGCAAAGAGTTCCCCGATGAGCAGATCGAAGCCCTTCGTCAAAGTGCGCGCCACTATGTTGAGAATGGCGAGCGCTTTCGGAATGGGTTGAAGAGAATTGGTTGAGATTCAGACCGAAATTCAGATGGAGATTCAGGTGCAGGCAAAGTCGGCTCAGCCCAGAACAGTTCGATCTGCCCGCGGCACTACACTGCATTGCCGCAACTGGTTGATCGAGGGCGCGTGGCGGATGATCCAGAACAATCTGGATCCCGAGGTCGCTGAAAATCCGCAAGAGCTGGTGGTCTATGGGGGCATCGGCAAGGCGGCCCGCAACTGGGATTGCTTCGAGGCGATTCTCAAGGCGCTCGAGGCACTGGCGCCCGACGAAACCTTGTTGATTCAGTCTGGTAAGCCGGTGGGCGTTTTTCGCACGCATGAAGACGCGCCCAGGGTGCTGATTGCGAATTCGAATTTGGTCCCACGTTGGGCGACCTGGGAGCATTTTGACGAGCTTGATCGGGCCGGCCTGATGATGTTCGGTCAGATGACCGCAGGCTCCTGGATTTATATCGGCACTCAGGGCATCGTCCAGGGAACCTACGAGACGTTTGCTGAGGCCGCGCGCCAGCACTTTGCCGGTCATTTCGCCGGGCGTTGGATCTTGAGCGCTGGCCTGGGAGGCATGGGCGGCGCACAACCCCTGGCGGCGAGTTTCGCGGGGGCTTCATCGCTGATCATCGAGTGTCAGCAGAGCCGGATCGATTTTCGGTTGCGCTCGCGTTATCTGGACGAACAGGCAACCGACCTTGACGATGCACTGGCACGGGTAGCGGCCCACGCGGCGGGCGGTCGGGCCGTCTCGGTCGGATTATTGGGTAATGCGGCTGAGTTGTTGCCCGAAATCGTTTCTCGCGCCCGGGCGGGCGGGGTGCGTCCGGATCTCGTGACCGATCAGACCTCAGCACATGATCTGGTCAACGGCTACTTGCCTGCTGGCTGGACTGAGGACCGCTGGCATGCTGCACGGGCCGATGCGAGCCAGCATGCGGGTTTGCGTGAGGCGGCTGCGCAGAGTTGTGC
>RFVZ01000030.1 GCA_009922405.1 Betaproteobacteria bacterium | reverse complement strand
GCAACCGGCGTCATGGCCTGTTCACCGCGAAAGCCGAAGCCCGCCAGGAATTCCCGCAAAACCTGTTCGCGCTCCTTGGTCTCGATCCGCTTCAGGTGTTCAAGCGCACTCGATTGCGGGTCCAGACTCTCAACTTGCCGTTGGGCAAAATAGCCAATCCGGAGAGCTCTCGCGTGGGTGCGGTCGCCCGTGAGCGGGTCCAATTCCGCGACTAAGGTGCGCACGAGCGTTGACTTCCCTGCGCCATTGCGTCCCAACACACCGACTCGATCGCCACGACGCAAGTCGAGCTGGGCGTGGCGGACAATCGTAATGGGCGGGTCCGCGGGGTAGCCGCAATCAACATCGACCAGACTGGCGATCTGTTCGGGCATCTGGTCCGGCGAATCAAATCGCATCGAAGCGGCTGATTCATCCTCTACCAGGACGATACGTTCGATTCGCTCCAGAGCCTTGACGCGACTCTGGGCCTGCTTTGCTTTGGTCGCCTGCGCTCTGAATCGGGCAACAAACTGTTCGAGTTTCGCGATTCGCTGCGCCTGGCTATCGGCGAGCTTGCGCTGGAGCCGTTGTCGTTCTGATTGCTGACGTTCGAACGCACTCCAGCCCCCAGCGTATCGTTGAAGGGTCTGTTGCTCAAAGTGGAGCACTGCGGTCGCAAACGCATCGACAAAGTCCCTGTCGTGCGAGACGACCAAGACGGTGCCATCAAATCGAACCAACCAACGCTCGAGCCAGAACACTGCGTCAAGGTCCAGGTGATTGGTGGGCTCATCCAGCAGTAACAAGTCTGCGGGTGTCATGAGGACGCGGGCCAGATCGAGGCGCATCTTCCAGCCCCCCGAGAGTGAGTCAACAGGCTTGTCGTGATCCTCGACAGAAAATCCGAGCCCATCGAGAAGTTTCGCGGCCCGGGCAGGTGCGCTCCACCCGTCAAGCTCGTCGAACTCACCATGTAACTGCGCGATTCGCCCACCTTCGAGCGGGGATTCGTCGGTCGCGCAGGTCAGTTCCAAAGCCGCCAGTTCGCGCACGATCGCGTCGCGGCGCGAGTCGGCACGCAGGACATGCTCGATGAGCGAATGCGACCCAGCAGGGGGGTGCTGTGAAAGACGAGCTATGCGCAGTCGCGGCTGATCAATCTCGCCTCGGTCAGGGCTGAGGTCTCCCGCGATCGCCGACAAAAGGGTGGTCTTGCCACAACCATTGCGCCCAAGCAGTCCAATCCGCTCGCCACGTTCGATGATGCCATCGACCCCGCTCAGAAGGATCCGGCCCCCGCGCGAGAGTTCCAGACCGGCCAGTCTGATCATGAGGGAAGGGCCGAACGCTCCAGCAACGCGATCATCTGATCGCCGGCGGGGACTGGAAGCCAAATTGGCATCAAGCCTGGAAACGCAGCCTCGAAGGCTTCGATTTGATGGCCGATCTCTAGAACCAATAAACCGTCGGCAGTGAGATGCGCGCCAGCCTGCGCGATCACTTGCCGCACAAGGTCCAGACCATCATCTTTCAGATTAGCCGTTGCGATTTTTGCAACGTCGATCTCGGCCAAATCGATCTCAGCGGACTGAGCCAAGACACGCAAACTCAGCCCTCCGTCTAGTCCAAGTGTTGGTTCATGGCGCCATTCGGTCGGCAGCTTGTCCATCGACTGCGCATCGACGTAGGGCGGGTTACAAAGAATCAGATCGAATTGCAACCCCTCAAGCGGGTCCCAGAGGTGTCCCTGGCGGAGCTCGATTCGATCCTCAAGCCCGAACAGAGTTAGGTTGTCAGCCGCCAGCGCAAGCGCCTGAGCCGACAAATCGGAAGCGACCACTTGCGCTTCGCTGAATGTTTGCGCGGCGATGACGGCGAGACTGCCGCCCCCGGTACATAAATCGAGCACGCGTGTGACGCGATCGGGATCAAGCAACCAAGGCTTGAGCCCATGCTGAAGAATCAATCCGATCGGCGATCTGGGGACCAGCGCACGCCGGTCACACAGGAAACGACGCCCCGCAAGCCAGGCCTCTCCTGCTAGGTAAGCCAGCGGCGCCCGCTGGTCAATCCTTGCCTGTAAAAGCTCTTCAATCTGTGCCTGTTCGGATGCGTCAAGCCTGGCGTCGGATTCAGTATCGATGCGGTCGACCGGGATGCCGATCGCCACTGCAACGAGCCAAACCGCTTCATCGTAGGCATCATCGCAACCGTGACCGAAAGAAAGCTCAGCGCTTTCAAGACGGGCATGAACGGCTAGTATGGCCTGATCAATGGTGTCCAAGTGGGTCATAGTGGCCGGTCACGCGGGCAGGAGGGTTTCGAGAACCCGGCGATAGATCCCCGCTAGCGGGGCCATTTCATCGAGTTGAACGTTCTCGTCAATCTTGTGAATGCTGGCATTTGGTGGGCCAAATTCAATCACCTGAGAACAGATCCGGGCAATGAATCGACCATCGGACGTCCCGCCAGTGGTTGAGAGAATTGGCCGAAGGCCACACTCCGCGTGGATGGCGTCCGAAAGCGCGGCCGAAAGGGTGCCAGGCTCGGTCAGGAACGGATGACCGGATAACGACCACTCGATGGCATAGCTGAGTTGGTGTCGATCAAGCACCTCGTGGACCCTGTTTTTAAGTGCGTCAACGGTGCTCTCGGTCGAGAAGCGGAAATTGAACAGAGCCTGTAATTCACCAGGGATGACGTTAGTCGCACCCGTTCCGGAATTCAGATTGGAAACCTGCCAGGAAGTGGGCGGGAAGAAGGCGTTGCCGGCATCCCAATGGAATGCGGCCAACTCAGCCAAGGCAGGTGCAAAGCGATGAATGGGATTGTCGGCTTGGTGGGGGTACGCGATGTGCCCCTGGATGCCCTTGACAGTCAGTCGACCAGAGAGCGAACCTCGGCGGCCATTTTTGATCATGTCACCCAAACGTTCGGATGAGGTGGGTTCGCCCACGACACAAAAATCGATCCGCCGGCTTTGCTGTTCGAAGCGATTCACGATCTGTACGGTGCCGTCGGTGGCTGGCCCCTCTTCATCAGACGTCAAAAGGAAGGCCAAACACCCTTGGTATTCCGAACGTGTGGCCACAAAGTCCTCGGTCGCGACCACGAACGCGGCCAGTGAGGTTTTCATGTCGGCCGCCCCTCGACCGTAGAGGCGACCATTCCGTTCGGTCGGAACGAAGGGGTCCGAACCCCATGCCTCGAGTTGCCCCGGCGGGACAACGTCCGTGTGTCCGGCAAACACAAATAATGGCCCTGGACGTCCACCATCCCGCTCGGCCCAAAGATTGGTGGTGCCATTGGCGGCTAGGGTCTCGCAGCGAAAGCCAAGGGCGTCTAGACGCCGCCGGATAAGGTCCTGACAACCGGCATCCTCGGGGGTGACAGAGCGCTTTGAAATCAATGCCTCGGTCAGTTGTCGGACCGCCAGAGCAGGGTCTTGATGGACGCGCATGGTGCGTTTGTTTGGCATTAGTCGCGCAACAACTCGTTGATCGCGGTTTTGGCACGGGTCTGTTCATCGACTCGCTTGACGATCACTGCGCAATACAAACTTACGCCGCCCGTAGATGGCATAGAGCCCGGCACCACGACTGCGCCCGATGGCACCCGGCCCTGAAAAATTTCACCGGTAGCGCGGTCGACGATCCGGGTACTGGCGCCAATAAAGACGCCCATCGACAGGACGGCATTGCGCTCAACGATCACGCCTTCAACGACCTCCGAGCGGGCGCCGATAAAGCAATTATCTTCAATGATGGTTGGATTCGCCTGCAAGGGCTCGAGCACGCCACCGATGCCGACACCCCCGGATAGGTGGACATTTTTTCCGATCTGGGCACATGAGCCGACGGTTGCCCACGTGTCAACCATGGTGCCTTCATCGACATAGGCGCCAATATTGACGTAGGAGGGCATCAAGACCACATTTTTCGCAATGTGGGCGCCGCGCCGAGCGACTGCGGGTGGAACAACGCGGAACCCACCGGCGTTGAACTGTTCAGCGGTCCACCCGGCAAATTTGCTCGGGACCTTGTCAAAGAAACCCAAATCACCAGCGTGCATCGGCACGTTTTCATGCAACCGGAAGGAAAGCAGAACCGCCTTCTTGAGCCACTGGTGGGTGACCCACTGGCCGTCGATTTTTTCCGCGACCCGAAGACGACCCGTATCAAGTTCGGCCAGAGCGTGATCGACGGCCTCACGGATTTCGATGGAAGCACTGCTCGGCGAGAGTTCAGTGCGGTGGTCCCAAGCGGATTCAATGGCCGATTGAAGTGCGTTCATAGTAGTGACTGTAGTGGGTGAGTAATTTTTTGAATATCAAGCAGTTGAACCGATCAGCTCAGCCATTCGATGAGCTGCTTCGAGACATCGATCGAGCGGTTCGACCAGGGCAATCCGAATCCGACCGGAACCTGGAGACGTGGCTGGAGCTTGTGTCGAGCCAAGACGACCGAGCCCGAGACCGGACTCGCGCGAAATCAAGCTCCCCGGAAGTACCCGCACGTTGGCTTGGCGTAACAATTCCAGGGTGAAGTTCAGATCATCGCCACCTGGGATGCCAGCCCAGAGATAGAACCCTGCGTCGGGTTTTGTGACCTCCAGGCAGGTTTGAAGTACTGGTAAAACCGCATCAAATTTGGCCGAATACAGGGCTCGATTCTCGATCACATGCGTTTCATCCCGCCATGCGGCAACGCTTGCAGTTTGGATTGGCAAGCCCATGGCGCTGCCGTGATAGGTCCGGTAGCGCAAGAACGGAGCAATGACCTCAGCGTCGCCGGCGACGAAGCCCGACCGCATACCGGGAACACTCGAACGCTTCGACAGGCTCGAAAAAACCACAAGGCGACGCCAATTCGCGCGGCCGAGGGCGTGCGCGGCTTCGAGCGCGCCCAAGGGGGGCTGCTCAAACCAAATCTCGGAATAGCACTCGTCTGACGCAATCACAAAGTCGTGTTTGTCAGCAAGGGCGAACAGCAGGCGCCACTCGTCCAAGGTCATGACCCGACCGGTCGGATTGCCTGGTGTGCACACAAATAGCAACTGGGTCCGATCCCAAATCTCGGGTGCGATGGCCGACCAGTCGCACGCAAATCCCTGCTCGGGGGTCTGGGACACGAAGTACGGCAACGCACCTGCCAAAAGGGCAGCCCCTTCATAGATCTGATAGAAGGGGTCGGGCATCACAACGAGCGGCGGCAACGAAGAGTTACCGGAATCGATCACCGTCTGGGCGAATGCGAAGAGTGCCTCACGGGATCCATTGACGGGGAGCACCTCACGCTGGGGGTCGAGGCGCTTAAGCCCGTAACGCTGGCAGATCCAATCGGCAATGGCCTCCCGCAGTGCGGCCGAACCGATGGTTGCGGGGTAGGTCGACAGACCATCCAGCCCGAGCACAAGGGCGTCGCGAATGCAGGCGGGTGTTGCATGCTTCGGTTCGCCAATCGAAAGATCAATCGGGGTCCGACCAGCGGCCGGATCGATACCCGCCGTCAGAGCCTTCAAGCGTTCGAAGGGGTAGGGCTGAAGCGCCCCCAGACGGGTGTTCATCCCCTTGAGGCAGCTTCGGGCTGAAATGAGTCCAGTTCGACCCGCGGCGCTGGCACCCATCCCGGCGCCCGGTGTTCGACCACGATATTGGTGAAAATACCGCCGCGAACATACCAACGGGCCGTCAGCTTTAGATAACGGGGCGCAATCGCGGCAACCAGGTCATCAAGAATCCGGTTCGTGACGGCTTCGTGAAAGGCCCCTTCGTCGCGAAAGGACCAAAAATAGAGCTTCAGACTCTTCAGTTCAACACACCGCTGATCAGCAACGCAGTCGATCGTCATGGTTGCAAAATCGGGCTGCCCAGTGAGCGGGCAAAGGCATGTGAATTCGGGCACCTGAAAATGAATCAGGTAATCGCGCTGGGGAGAAGGATTTGGAAAGGTTTCGAGTGTCTTGCTCGGTTTTGATGACATGAAATTAGGCTCCAGCAGCGGATAGCGCGAAGCCGATTATTATAGGCGCAGCTAACACGGCAACCCGCGCGTGGATGGCTATTGCCCTTCGGAGCCCCTCCCGCTTCCCAGATCGTTGTGCGACTCAAACAAATCAAACTTGCGGGATTCAAGTCCTTTGTGGATCCCACCGCGATCGAACTTCCGGGCCGTCTGATCGGAATTGTCGGTCCGAACGGCTGCGGCAAATCCAACATCATGGATGCGGTTCGTTGGGTTCTTGGCGAGACGAGAGCCGGTGAGCTGCGCGGCGATTCGATGCAAGACGTCATCTTTTCGGGTTCGGACGGTCGTCGAGCCGCTGCCCGGGCCAGCGTTGAGCTCCTGTTCGAAAACGCCGGCGGACGCCTTGGGGGGCCATGGGCCGCATATTCTGAGCTTTCCGTGCGACGAATTCTCAGCCGCGATGGTCAAAGCATTTATCAGATCAATCATCAGGGCGTTCGCCGACGCGATGTGCACGACCTGTTTATGGGAACGGGGTTGGGCCCGCGCGCCTACGCCATTATTGGTCAGGGCATGATCGCTCGCATCCTGGAGGCGCGCCCCGAGGATCTGCGTGGCTTTCTGGAGGAAGCGGCTGGTATCTCGCGCTACCGCGAACGGCGTCGCCAGACCGAAGAGCGCCTGGCGGACACGCGCGACAATCTAAGCCGGGTGACCGATCTGCTCACCGAATTGCATGAACGGATCGCCAGGCTCGAGAAGCAGGCGATCGTTGCTCAGCGATTGCGCCAACTTGAAGCCGACCGGTTGGAAAAGCAGCAGTTTTTACGCATTTTGTTACGTGAAGATGCGAGCCAGCAGCGCGCCATTGCGGCCGACTTTTTAGCGACCGCACAAGTCGAATTCGACGCGGCCACTGATTCCTTGAAAAAGTTCGAAGACGATCTCAACCGACGGCGCGAGGCGCATTTCGAATTGGGCGAGCAGGTACACGCGCGGCAAGGCGAGTATTACCAGATTGGTTCTGAATTGGCTGCGATTGAAGCCGAGATCCGCCGGGTGGAGACAGCTCGCGGGGAGGCGGCTGAGCGACTCAAGGCCGCTCAATCACGGCGGGATCTCGCGTTGGGCGCGATTGAACGCGCTGAACAGGACCGAGCAGAGAGCGAGGCTCGGATCGAGTTGGCTGACGCCCGCGTTGCGGCCCTCCGTAAAGAGCTTGGGGCTGTGCGGGAAACGCTTGATACGGCGGAACGGGCGGCCTGGTCGTTGCAACAGGCGCTCGAGACTGCTCGCCTCGCAATGGCCAACTCACAGCGACTGCTTGAGGTGGCTCAAGCCCGAGCGCGCTCAGCACGCGAACGTATCGCAGCCAGTCAGCACCGGATCGAGCGTCAACGTCAAGCTCAGAACGCCCAGAAGGAGCCAACCGAAGCCGAGGTCAAGGCTGCACAAGTAGCAGCCGAGGAGGCCGAGCAGGGCGAGATGGCAGCGAATGGCCACCTCACAGAATCCGAAGCCATTTTCGCGTCGCTCGAAGAGGCGAGGAGTCAAGCTTACGACGCGTTGCGGATGGCGAAATCTCATGCCGCTCAGATTGAGGCCCGTCGTTCCGCATTGGCCCAGTTGCAGGCCAGGTTAGGGGGGCAGAATCGGCTTCGCCCTTGGCTTGCCAAGCATGGGCTCGATGCCGCCCCGCCGATTTGGCAGCAAATGTCGATTGATCCTGGTTTTGAGGTGCCGGTCGAGGCCGTATTGCGAGAACGGGTCGCTGCCCTTCGCGGGGGACCGAACCTCAATGCGGGCGGGATGATTGATGACGCCCCGCCGGGGCGCTTGGCGCTCAGTTTAGAGGCGCTTGAGGTGCTTCCCTCAAGCGTCCAATCCGCACACGATCCAGGCCCGCCGCATGTTGGAACTCGGCTCCTAAGTGCCTGTATTCGCAGTGATGAACCGCAGATTCTTGCGCTTCTTAGGAACTGGTTGCACGGATATTGGGTTGTCGAATCGGTCGAATTAGCGCTCGAACAACGGGAGCAACTTGCACCCGGCCATGAATTTGTGACCCTCGCGGGTCATAGAATTAGCCGGTTTGGTGTTCAATTTCATCATCCGGACAGTGAGCAGGATGGCCTCTTAGCGCGACAGAACGAGTTGACGGTTCTCGACAGCGAGTGGGCTGAGGCGAAATTGCGTGTCGACGAAGAGGCTACCCGGGTCGAAGTGGCTCACCAAGCCCATCACTCGGGTCAGCAGGCCCTGGTCTTGGCCCGCGATGCATCAAGAGCGGCGATTCGCTTGGCCTCCCAAAACCGGCAGTCGGCTGATAGCCTTGGACAAACCCGAACCCGCGCGGTCGAAGCAAAGCGCCGTATCGAAGCGGAGCTGCTCGAGGCACAATCGGAGGCTGATGAGCAAATCAAGCTGGCCGAGGCCGCCGAAGTTGAAGTTGCGCAGACTCAGACACTGCGTCAGCAGCAGACATTCGATCTGGAGCGTGGTCGCCAGGCCACAGCTGACTCACAGGCTCACTTAAGCCAGGTTAAAACCGCGCTCAGAGCTCTTGAGCATCAAGATCAGGAAACCGCGTTTGAGCTTCGGGAAGCTCGCGCCCGTGCGGCGCGCGCTGAGGAACAACGTGCCAGCGCCGCGGCGGAGCTCCAAAGAGCACTTGAGGACGTGGAGACCCAACATCAGAAGCTCGCAACCCTGCGCGCGGATGAAGCAAACGAATCTCTGGAATCTGCCCGGGTTAGACGGGACTTAGCGGAGTCAGCGCTGGGTGCAGCCAGGGCGGAGCTCGACGCTTTGAGTTTGGTCCTGCGTCAGATCGACGGAGAGCGGCTACTTCAGGAGCGTGGTCTTGATCCGATCCGGGCTCGAATTCAACAACACCAGCTTGAGGAGCAAGCAGCCCGCCTGATGCTCGAGCAGGTCTTGTTGCAAATCACTGAGGCGCAGGCCGAGAGTGGGGCGGTCGTTGATGAAATGGCCCTACGGGCACGTTTTAATCCACCGCCGGCGATTTCCTACTTGCAACAAGAAGGCACCCGTCTCGGCCGCGCCATTGCTGCCTTGGGCTCGGTCAACCTCGCCGCGCTGGATGAACTCAATGAAGCGCGCGAACGCACGGCGTTTTTGGAGTCCCAATCAGCCGATCTGCATCAGGCGATGCAGACCCTCGAAGGCGCGATCCGAAGTATTGATCGGGAAACCCGCGAACTGCTGCGCGAAACCTTCGACCGTGTTAATGGCCATTTCGGCCGGCTTTTCCCCTTGTTGTTCGGCGGCGGTGAGGCACGACTAACCCTGTCCGGCGACGAAATTCTTGACGCTGGTCTCCACGTAACCGCCCAGCCACCGGGTAAGCGCAACACCTCGATACAGTTACTTTCGGGCGGCGAGAAGGCAATGACTGCGACGGCTCTCGTCTTCGCGCTTTTTCAGCTCAACCCAGCTCCGTTTTGCCTGTTGGATGAGGTCGATGCAGCGCTGGACGACGCCAATACGGAACGCTACTGTCGTATGGTGCGAACGATGGCGGACCAAACACAGTTCTTGTTTATTACACATAATCGAATTGCGATGGAATTCGCCGAGCAGTTAATCGGCGTAACCATGCAGGAGCGGGGCGTATCCCGCATTGTCGCGGTTGATCTGGACACCGCAGAACGAATGGCAGAAGCAGCATGAACCTTAATTCGCTTGAACTCAGCATTGTCATCCTTTCTGTCATCGCGGTCGTATCGGTGCTTGGCTACAACGCCTGGCAAAGCTCCAGGGGCGCCTCTCGGCGCCACCAGGGAACCGGAACGGGGGAAGCGAACGAGCATGACCTCAGTCGTGACTCGGGCGGACGTGATGAACCGGTGCTCCGTGAACCGTTTTTTGATTCCGAGTCGTCGGATGGTTCGAGCGCGGTTCACGACAGCGGACCGGACTACTTGATGGGTAATGCCTCCCGCGGTTCATCGGATCGATCGATGCTGTCGGGTGCCGAATTCGCCGATGGGTTGGGGGGCCATCATGTCGAGGTCGATGATGGGAAGATCGGCGATCCGGTGTTGGACCCTCGAGTTGAATGTGTGGTCACCCTTATGTTTCAACACGCACTGCCCGGCGATCGGCTGATTGCAGCGGCGCATCTTTTGCGACGTGCCGGCTCCAAGCCAGTCACGCAGGATGCCTGCCCTGTGAGTGATCTTCCAGTTGGTACGCAATGGGAACCACCCCGCGCATCGCGCTCGTATCGCGCGCTGCGCGCTGGAGTCTTGCTATCAAACCGCAACGGCCCGCTGAATGGCGTAGATTTTTCTGAGTTTCTGGAAGGCCTTGAAGCCTTGTCGCTGCAATTTGATGCCCAGTATTCGAAGCCGGATATGGTCGAGGCCTTGTCGCGCGCGCGCGAACTAGATGGCTTTTGCGCTGCGCAGGATGCCCAACTGATGATTCATGTAGACACCGCGGTCAGCCTGCATCAAACCGATCTTGCCCAGGTCGCGGCCGAAAATGGCCTCGTGGAGCGGGGGAATGGACGTTGGGTTGCATTAGAGCCCAAGGGGACAATTTTGTATTCGTTGTCACTGGGCGATCGTCCGAATCGCGTCTCGTTGTTGCTCGATCTGCCTCGCACTCTGTTGGACCACGATCCCTGGGGTGCGATGGTTGAGTGTGCCCGGCGTCTGGTCGCAAGGCTCGACGGTCAGTTGGTCGACGATGCCGCCCAGAAGCTTGGCCCGAACCAACTCGAGGTCATCAGGGGCCAACTCGAGCAACGTGCCTCGACCCTCGTGGCAGCGGACATTCAGCCTGGGTCTCCACTCGCTCTGCGCCTCTTCAACTAATCCAGACCGCGGCTCATCGAGATGGACGCTGAAGCGGCCGCATCGCGGGTGCTCGAACTCCGCACGCTGATCGCCCATCATGATCAGTGTTATTACGGATCAGATGCACCAGAAATTCCGGACGCGATTTACGATGCGCTGTGGCGTGAACTACAGCAGATCGAAGTCCAGTTCCCGGTATTGATAACCCCGGATTCGCCAACCCAACGGATCAGCGGCGCGCCCGCCGAGGGTTTTGGATCGGTGACACACCTGGTGCCGATGCTTTCGCTGGCGAACGCGTTTGAGGACGCCGACATCGCGGCCTTTGATCGTCGTGTCCGCGAGGCGCTGATCGGGCAGGGGGACCTTGAGCCGGATGGGCTGCTGGAATTCGGCGCGGAGTTAAAGTTTGATGGGTTGGCGGTGTCGTTGCGGTACGAACATGGCCAATTGGTTCAGGCGGCGACCCGCGGTGATGGCAGCACGGGCGAGGATGTGACGCTCAATATTCGAACTATTAGGGCAATTCCGCTGCGTTTAACTGCAAGCCCAGTCGCCACACCCGAGGTCCTTGAGGTTCGCGGTGAAGTGTTGATTTTTCGAGCTGACTTTAAGCGCCTGAACCAGGTCCAGCGTGCTCAGGGCGAACGCGAGTTCGTGAACCCCCGCAACGCCGCTGCCGGCAGCTTGCGACAACTTGATCCGAAGATCACCGCGCAGCGACCCCTGAGGTTCTTCGCCTACGGCATTGGCACCGTCGATGATCGGACCCGCGAGCAACTTCCTGCCACTCAATCGGGGATGCTCGATTGGCTTGTCGACCTGGGACTACCCGTCGGGCCTTGTCGGGAGGGCATTCTGGGGGGGGCGGGGCTATTGCAGTTTTGGGCTCGCGTCCTGGCTCAACGTGCTGAGTTTCCATTCGACATTGATGGGGTGGTTTACAAAGTTAATCGCCGAGACTGGCAGGACAAACTTGGGTGGGTTGCACGTTCGCCTCGATGGGCGATTGCGCACAAGTTCCCAGCCGAGGAGGCAATGACGCGACTTCTTGACATCGAAATTCAAGTCGGACGCACTGGCGCTTTGACGCCAGTCGCCAAGCTTGAGCCCGTGTTTGTTGGGGGCGTGACGGTATCGAATGCAACCCTGCATAACGAGGATGAGATTCGGCGCAAGGATCTCCAGGTTGGAGATAACGTGATTATTCGCCGGGCCGGCGACGTCATTCCAGAAGTCATTCGACGGGTCCCCGAGGCACGTCTGTCAACGACACGCCCTTTTGTCATGCCCACCGCGTGTCCTGTTTGCGGCTCTCAGGTGGCACGCGAGCCCAATGGAGCGGTACTTCGCTGCACGGGTGGCCTCTTTTGTGGTGCACAGCGCCGTCAGGCTTTGCGCCATTTTGCTCAGCGACGAGCCATGGACATCGAGGGTCTTGGCGAAAAAATCATCGACCAACTCGTTGAGCAGGAGCTAGTTCAGACCCCGGCCGATTTGTACCACCTGTCAACGGAGGTGCTCGCACCACTCTTTCGTGCAAAAAATCCACGTGAAGAATCGCGTGCAGCGAGTAACTTGGTGGGGGCGATCGCAGCCTCTCGCGAAGTTCGACTGGAGCGGTTTTTGTTCGCGCTGGGTATCCGTCATGTGGGCGAAGAGATTGCTCGGATCCTGGCTCGGACCTACGGCGACCTCGAACCCATCATTCACGAAGACTGGATCGAACGACTTGACCAAAAACTGGCGGTTCAAAAAGAAAATCAGCGTCGCCGACAGCGCTCAGATCCCCCCTTGGTGGTCCCCCTCGAAGGGATTGGGCCCGAAATCATTAGTTCGATTGGCGAATTCTTTGCCCAGCCTCACAACCTGCAGGTGATTGATGCGCTGCGGGCAGGCGGAGTCCGATGGCCAGTAGAAATCGGCACAAAGGTCGGATGGGAGAATATTTCGGCGGAGGCGGTCGGAGTCGTCGGGGGGGAAATCGAAACTGCCTCAGGCGTTTGTTCGGGTCAGACTTGGGTGATCACGGGGCGCCTGCCGTCGCTGAGCCGCGAAGAAGCGGCCGAGCGGATCCGTTTGGCCGGTGGCAAGGTGGCAGGGTCGGTCTCGAAGCGAACTGATTTTGTTCTCGCGGGTGAAGAGGCAGGCAGCAAGCTTGATCGGGCTCGCGAACTGGGCGTGGCTGTGATTGATGAATTTGAGTTTCTGCGGAGAATGCTGAATGGATGAAAAGAAAGTTCGCAAGGCGGTATTTCCCGTGGCTGGACTGGGCACCCGATTCTTACCGGTGACCAAAGCGCAACCCAAGGAGATGTTGCCCGTCGTCGACAAGCCCCTGATTCAGTACGCCGTAGAGGAAGCCGTTGCGGCCGGAATCACCGAGATGGTTTTTGTGACGGGCCGCAGCAAGCGGGCGATCGAAGATCACTTCGATGTCAACTACGAACTCGAAGCAGACCTCGAAGCCAAAGGCAAGACAGAGCTGCTTGAAATGGTGCGGGCGGTGTTGCCACCAGGAGTGCGCTGTATTTACCTGCGCCAGGGGCAGGCACTTGGTCTCGGCCATGCCGTTTTGTGCGCTCAACCGGTTGTCGGTAATGAGCCATTCGCAGTGATCCTGGCCGATGATTTGATGCGCCCCGTCGCAGGCGGCACCGCGGTCATGGCCCAAATGACCCATTTATTTGGCCAGCATCATGCCAGTTTGGTAGCTGTCCAAGAGGTGCCGCGAACCGAAACTCGCGCCTATGGCATCGTGGGAGGTACCCCCTGGGGTGATCGGACGGAGCGAATTCGGACCATCATTGAAAAGCCCGAACCCGAAGACGCGCCATCGACGTTGGCCGTTGTCGGTCGCTATCTACTGACACCGCGCATTTTTCAGCACCTGGCAAGACAAACTCCCGGGAAAGGGGGCGAGATTCAGCTGACCGACGCAATTGCCCGCCTGCTCGATGACGAACCTGTTCTCGCTTACCGATTTGAAGGGAAGCGTTATGACTGTGGATCGAAGCTGGGATATCTTCAGGCGACTGTTGCCCTGGGGCGCGATCATGCCGAGATCGGGCCTGAATTCCGCGCTTGGCTTGAGAGCAACCTAGGAACCCGCGAGGGCGGCCAGTAACTCCGTTTGAAACTGAATTTGCCCATTTCCAGTCGCTAGAGCGGCACCTTCGACTAAAAAAGTGTCCTCAGCTCGTTCGCCCAAGGTCGAGATGCGAGCGGTGTGCAGATTGATCTGATGTTTAGCAAATACCCGTGCAATCGCGTAAAGGAGCCCGGTTCGGTCGTTGGCACGCACGGATAGCAACCACCGTTCGCCGCGTCCATCCGGAACCAATTCAATCGCTGGTTCAACCGGGAAATATCGAGAACGCCGCGACGGGCGACCACGAACTGGAGGCCCCATTGATTCTGGTGAGGCCAAACGCGCCAATAATTCGGTTTCGATCAGATTCAGAATATCGCGAGGGTGTTCGGCCCAATCGGGCTGAGTCACTAAGAACTGATCCAGTGCCCATCCGCCGCGGGTGGTCGTCACACGTGCGTCGAGAACCGAGAGTCCTCGAAGATCAAAATATTCGCAAATCCGTGCGAATAGTTCGGGCTGTTCCGGGATCCAGACCACGACCTGGAAACCTTCACCGACGGTCGCGACTCGTGATTTGATCACCGCCTTCGAGCTCCGAAGATGGCGCCAGAGTGCTCGAACGTGCCAGGCAATGTCGATCGGTTCATGACGCAGGAAGTAGGCCGTATCAAGAACGCTCCAGAGCGGGGACCATGCTTCTTCGTCGAGAGTCTGCTGGCGCATAAGCCGGATGGCTTCCTGCTTGCGAGCGTGAACCGTTTCAGTGCGGCGGTTCTCTCCAGGCCACCCGGCGTCTTCCTGCCTGCGTGCGAGCCGAGCCCGAGTGCCGCGGAACAGATCCTCGAGCAGTTTGGCCTTCCACGCATTCCAGACTTTTGGACTCGTGCCTCGGATATCGGCGACGGTCAACAGATACAGCGCCACGAGGCGCTCGTCGCTTTGAACAAATTGGGCGAACCCATCAATGACGTCGGGATCATGCACGTCCTGTTTTTGCGCGATTGAGGACATACGCAGGTGGTGGTCGACCAACCAGGCGACCAGTTCGGCGTCGGTCTTCGAAAAGCCGTGCCGACGGCAGAACTTCAGCGCATCCAAGCGCCCGAGCTCAGAGTGATCGCCTCCGCGACCCTTGGCGATGTCGTGATAGAGCGCAGCAACACTGAGCCGCCAGGGTTGATCAAACGAAGCCGCGAGCTCGCTGCAGAACGGGTACTCGTGGGCGTGTTGCGGGAGAAAGAATCGCCGCAGATTGCGCACGACGGTGAGGATGTGTTGATCGACCGTGTAGACATGAAACAGGTCATGTTGCATCCGACCCACGATGCGTCGAAACTCCGGTAAGTACCGCCCCAGAACCGACCATTGATTCATGAGTCGCAGCCCTCGTGTGACACCCGAGGGCATCTGCATAAAGCTCATGAAAAGCGCGCGATTTTCTGGGTCTCGACGGAATCGGGCATCGACGCGGGTACGGGCTCGCCAGATCGCGCGCAAGGTGCGCGACGTCATCCCGCCCAAGGCGGGGCGTTTGGCAACAGCGAGAAAAGCCCTGAGGATCGCCGAGGGGTCAAGCTCAAAGAGACCCACATCGCGGACATCAAGGTTGCCTCGAATGTCCTGGAACTCGTGATCGATCGGAACCGGTTCGGCACCTTCAACTGACGGTGCGAGCCGAAGCTCGAGATCAGAAACAATCAAGGTAGTCGCCTGGGTGACCAGTTTGGCAGCGCGATAGTAGCGCTGCATGAGAGCTTCGCTGGTCTGGCGCTGACCGCCGCTCGGCGTCGTGGCGGGG
>RFVZ01000290.1 GCA_009922405.1 Betaproteobacteria bacterium | reverse complement strand
CCGCCAAATGCAAACCCATTGACCAGGGCAACCGAAGCGATCGGCAAACGGTCGAGGCGGGCGAATACGGCCTGCCCGAACTCAGCCCCTGAGCGTTGGGCAGCCAGATCGCGATGCTGCAATTCCTTGATATCGGCACCGGCGCAAAAGGCCCGTTCGCCGCTGCCGGTCACAATCAATGCGCGGGCGCTGGACTTTGCAACCTGATCAATCGCCCGTCCAATATCGTCGAGCAACGCGAACGAGAGGGCATTGAGGGCCTCTGGCCGAGCGATCGTCAAGAGCGCAAATTCCTCAGGGTAAGTGAGTTCAATCATGAGACAGACTTCGCCTTGTAGCGGACCGGGTGCGGTTGGATCCGACCAGCCTGAGTCCAGGCCATCAGTTCGCGCTTCAGAATCTTGCCGCTCGGTGTCAGAGGGAATTCATCCATCACCAGGTAATACTCGGGCATATCGAATTTTGAGAGCCCCGATTGCGCCAGATGTTCGAGCAATTCTTCCGCGGCCAGCGCGGGGCCTTCCACAATCAGCGCGAGGCAGACTTTTTCACCCAGTCGCTCATCTGCAACCGCAAACGCAGCGGCCTTCTTGACGGCGGGATGGCGGTGGGCCAAGTCTTCGATCTGTGCAGGATAAATGTTATGCCCGCCACGAATGATCAAATCTTTCTTACGACCAACGATATGCAAATTGCCGCGCTCATCAAGTTGGCCCAGGTCTCCGCTCATAAACCAACCCGACGAATTGAATGAACGCTCGGTCGTTTGTTGATTCGCGAAATAGCCCAACATCAAAACGGCTCCGCGACCGCCAATTTCACCGATTTCACCGGGTGCCGCGGGAATGTCGGCATTCTCCTGCGACCACAAAGCAATCTCGTAGCCATGACAGGCGCGGCCGCAGGTCTTGACGATTACGTCCGTCGGATCCCCAGGTAAGGTGTACTGATGCGAACCGTTTTCAGTCATGCCGTAAACGTTCTGCGGCGTCACACCGATCACCACGAAGCGTTGAGCAGTCTCCTGCGGGATCGGGGCTCCCGCCATGTAGAACACTCTGACCTGTCCGAGTTGATTCATTCCGCGTTGCTGCAACCCGTGCAACAAATCCATTGCATGGGTCGGCACGCCCATGACATAGGTTGCACCGGTCTCGAGAATCCAGTCGAGAGCAGACCGTCCAAGCCGCGGGTCATGAACGACGAGTTCGCAGCCACAAACCATCGTTTGCTCAAGTGCGACGGTACCAATATGGTGGCTCATCGGACTAAGGCTCAGAAGGACTGTGCTGTCATCGTGCGACCAGTCCGCGACCATGGCTCGGCCATTCGCCAGCAGCGTATTGTCGCTATGCATCACCCCCTTGGGAGGCCCGGTCGTCCCACTGGTAAATGCAAGATAGACCAGCTTGTCCGGATCGGTAACAGGTTTGATGGACGGTTTGACGGTTAAGGCAACCGCCGAGCCCTCGGACCCAGCCGATTCATTCAACCCCGTCGGGGTGGGGAACGCCACAGCGCCCGGTGGCAAGTCCCCTGAATCCGCTGCCCCTAGGCGACCAGACAGCGCGAACACGACCCGCATGGTGGGGTTGGCAAGTGCCCGTTCAAAGATATCGAACTGATCCGAATCGGCGCCGTAATTCATCTGGGCGATGAGGGCGCGGCAGTCGATTCGACTGAGCAGGGTTTCAATCTCAGCAACCGTATAGTTCTGATGCAAAGAAGGGTTACAGATATAACCATTCCGCGAGCAGGCCAGAAAGACGACGATCGATTCAACCCGACTTGGCAGCAGCCTGATGCAACGCGGAAGCCACCGCATCGACCCAGATCAGCATTTGTAACCACGTGAGTCGGATCCCTGCGTCACGACACGCAAACCGATTGCCACGTTCAGCCGCATGCCGCACAAGCAATCCGTACATCGTCTCGGATTGCCAGGTCTTGGCGTTGTAATGCCGGCGGGCCTCGGCCGGCGAATGCAGCGTCAGTATCTTCGCCACGCTTAGCGCACCGTTGGAGCGTCAGTGACCGAACTTATCGGCATCGGGTGCCCGACGTTGCGCAAAGGCCTCGGCGAGTTCGTGATGCTCGTCGGTGTCCAGATAGCCACGCAGGAGAAGGTCATGGGCCATTCGTGACAAGCCCCCGACGCCGCCATGGCGTGCATTGAAAGCGGCCTTGATGGACGCCAGCGCAAAGGCACCCCGGTCGGCGATTTCAAGAGCCATCTTTCGGGTGGCCTCAGCCAACTCTGCGTCGGGAACGACCTGATTGACCAGCCCCCAATCAAGCGCCTCGCGGGCGCTTATTTTAGGGTTGCGGTACCACATCTCCTTTGCCCGTTTTTTTCCGACGAGATCTTCCAGGTACCAGGTGCCATAACCGGCATCGAAGCTACCCATCATCGGCCCGACCTGCCGGAATACGGCGCTCTCCTTTGCAATGGTGAGGTCACACACCATCTGGAGCACGTTACCCCCGCCAACTGCAAAGCCGTTCACCGAAGCAATAACTGGTTTTTGTAATCGATCAATACTTTCGTACATTTCGAGTGTTGGCAGGACCCCGGCGTACAGCAGGGTGTCTTCCATTCCCTCTTTGCGACCACCGATACAAAAGAATCGGTCTCCAGCCCCAGTGATTACCAGCACGCGGGTTCTCGTTTCGCGCCGCACCGCGTTGATACAGTCACGAATTTCATGGCACATCAGCGGCGTGAACATATTGCCGTCCTGCGGACGGTTGAGTGTCAGCGTCCCAATCGGGCCATCTTCGTGGTAAGTGATTTCTGCGAAATCCATGGTGACTCGATCTTTTTGATTCAAATGATGTGTTGCGCGCTAAGTTGGGCGATTTCTTCGGAGTCCAGACTTAACCATGATTCCAGAACCGCCTCGGTATCAGCCCCCAAAACGGGCGGCGGAATCTGACTCCCTTCGGTACAGCCGTCAAAACGAATT
>RFVZ01000289.1 GCA_009922405.1 Betaproteobacteria bacterium | reverse complement strand
CTATCGCTTCCTGCAGGAAAACCCGAATCCAACGGAAGATGAAATCCGCCACGGCATGAGCGGCAACCTCTGCCGTTGCACGGGCTATCAGAACATTATCAAGGCCGTGCAATACGCTGCCCATCAACTTCAACAAGACGCCGTCGCGCAAAAGGAGGCCGCATGAACGCTCCAACCGACCCAACTCTCCTTGAGCGCACATCAGCCCTGCAGGGCATGGGTGACAGCCGTCTGCGCAAAGAAGACGCTCGCTTCATTCAGGGCAAGGGTAATTATGTCGACGACATCAAGATGCCCGGCATGTTGCATATGGATATCGTGCGGTCGCCGTATGCGCACGCTCGCATTCGAAGCATCGACAAGTCCGAAGCGCTCAAGGTCCCCGGTGTCATCGCCGTCCTGACCGCCGATGACCTCAAGCCTCTCAAGTTGCACTGGATGCCGACTCTTGCAGGTGATGTGGCAGCGGTTCTG
Source organism: Betaproteobacteria bacterium (assembly GCA_009922405.1). Lineage (GTDB taxonomy): Bacteria > Pseudomonadota > Gammaproteobacteria > Burkholderiales > Burkholderiaceae_E > RFPW01. Next base: position 2,495 of record RFVZ01000289.1, on the reverse strand, counting down.
GCGGACGAAAAAGTGCACTTCCAGATGCAGGAAGTCGCTGTCGTGATCGCTGAAGATCGCTACGCGGCGGCCGACGGCGTTGAAGCGGTCATCGTCGAATACGAAGAACTCCCTGTGGTGATCGATCCGTTCGAGGCGCTCAAACCCGATGCACCGGTGCTCCGTGATGACCTCGCCGGCAAGACCTCCGGCGCACATGGCCCGCGCGAACACCACAATCACATCTTCACCTGGGACGCGGGTGACAAAGACGCGGCCGATGCTGCATTTGCAGCTGCACCGGTCACCGTCAAGGAACACATTTTTTACCCCCGGGTTCATCCTTGCCCGCTCGAGACCTGCGGTTGCGTTGCGAGCTTCGATCCGATCCGCGGCGAACTCACCACCTACATCACCTCGCAGGCACCGCACGTGGTGCGCACCGTCGTTTCCCTGCTTTCTGGCATTCCTGAGAGCAAGGTCCGCATCATCAGCCCCGATATCGGTGGCGGTTTCGGCAACAAGGTCGGCATCTATCCCGGATATGTTTGCGCAATCGTGTCGTCGATTGTTTTGGGCAAGCCGGTCAAGTGGGTTGAGGACCGGATCGAAAACATCTCGTCAACAGCCTTTGCCCGCGATTACCACATGGATGGTGAACTCGCGGCTACAGCCGACGGCAAGATCACCGGCCTGCGAGTCAATGTGGTAGCCGATCACGGCGCCTTTGATGCATGCGCCGATCCGACGAAGTTCCCAGCCGGACTGTTCCACATTGTTTCGGGTTCGTATGACATCCCGGCCGCCCACGCAAGCGTCAAGGGCGTCTATACCAACAAGGCTCCGGGCGGTGTGGCCTACCGTTGTTCCTTCCGCGTGACCGAAGCGGTCTATCTGATCGAGCGCATGGTCGACGTCCTGGCGCAAAAGCTCAACATCGACAAAGCCGAAATTCGCGAACGCAACTTTATCCGCAAAGAACAATTCCCCTACACCAGTGCATTTGGTTTTGAGTACGACTCGGGCGATTATCACACCGCCCTGCACAAGGTGTTGGACGCATGCGATTACAAAGGACTGCGCGCTGAGCAAGCCGCTAAGCGGGCCGATCCAAACTGCCCGACATTGATGGGCATTGGCCTGGTCAGCTTCACCGAGGTGGTCGGCGCAGGTCCTTCCAAGATGTGTGACATTCTCGGCGTTGGCATGTTCGACAGCTGCGAGATTCGGGTCCACCCAACCGGTAGCGCATTGGCTCGCATGGGTACGATCACCCAGGGCCAGGGTCACCAGACGACCTATGCCCAGATCATCGCAACCGAATTGGGAATCCCAAGCGAAGTGATCCAGGTCGAAGAGGGCGACACGTCGACGGCCCCTTATGGTCTCGGAACCTATGGCAGCCGCTCAACGCCCGTTGCGGGTGCGGCGATTGCCATGGCTGCTCGCAAGATTCACGCAAAGGCGCGCAAGATCGCGGCCCATCTGCTTGAGGTGAACGAGAACGATCTCGACTGGGAAATCGATCGTTTCAATGTCAAGGGTGATCCAACCAAGCACAAGACGATGAAGGACATCGCCTGGTCGGCCTATAACAACGTCCCTGCGGGTCTTGAGCCAGGCCTTGAGGCCGTGCATTACTACGACCCACCCAACTTCACTTTCCCATTTGGTATCTATCTGTGTGTCGTTGACATTGATCGCGGCACGGGCGAGACCAAAATCCGCCGCTTTTATGCGCTCGACGACTGCGGTACCCGAATCAACCCGATGATCATCGAAGGCCAGATTCATGGCGGTTTGACCGAGGGCTTTGCGGTCGCGATGGGTCAGCAGATGCCTTTCGATGCACAGGGCAACCTGCTGGGCAACACCTTGATGGATTACTTTCTCCCAACGGCAGTCGAAACCCCCCACTGGGAAACCGACCACACGGTCACCCCAAGCCCGCACCACCCCATCGGTGCGAAAGGCGTGGCGGAATCTCCCCACGTGGGTTCGATCCCCACCTTTACCTCCGCTATCGTGGACGCGTTTGCGCATCTAGGCGTCACGAACATGACCATGCCGCACAATGCTTATCGCGTTTGGCAACAACTTAAAGCCTCTGGGGTCGCTCTTTAAATGGAAGTCAAACTCGAAAAGCGGTACCCGCTGAACGCGAGCGTCGCCCAGGCCTGGGCGGTGCTCTCGGATATCCGTGCAACGGCTGCCTGTATGCCAGGCGCCACGATCACCGAACAACTTGATGACACCCATTTCAAGGGAACGGTGAAGTCCAAGGTGGGGCCCGCGACGATGAACTTCGGTGGCGACATCGAGGTACTTGCACTCGATGCGGCGACCTATTCAATGCAGATGCTCGGCAAGGGCGCGGATCGATCTGGCTCGTCGGCGTCGATGAATTTGTCTTCGCAAATTGTTGCTGGTGACTCGCCCGGAACCTCGGTCCTGGTAGGCAATGCAACGGTTGTTGTGAGCGGTAAGTTGGCCCAGTTCGGCAGCCGCCTTTTGGT
>RFVZ01000288.1 GCA_009922405.1 Betaproteobacteria bacterium | reverse complement strand
ATGGTCCATGCCCAGACCACCGGTAAACTGAAGGTTGGCTTGATGTTGCCGGCAACGGGCACGTTCGCGTCCCTGGGCCTCGCGATCGAAAACGGTTTCCGTCTGTATGTCACTGAGCAGGGCGGAAAGCTCGCCGGGCGCGAGATCGAATATTTCTCGGTCGACGATGAAAGCGATCCGTCAAAGGCAACGGACAACATCAACAAGCTGGTCAAGCGCGATAACGTCGACGTCGTGATCGGAACCGTCCATAGCGGCGTCGCGATGGCAATGGCCAAGGTGGCCAAAGACACCGGCACCTTGATGATCGTCCCCAATGCGGGTTCGGATGCGGTGACCGGGCCCATGTGCGCGCAGAACATCTTTCGCAGCAGTTTCAGCAACTGGCAACCGGCGTACGCGATGGGTGAGGTCGTCGCCCAGAAGGGTCATAAGACCGTCGTGACGATCACCTGGAAGTACGCGACCGGTGACGAAACGGTACGTGGCTTCAAAGAGGGGTTTGAAAAATCCGGTGGCAAGGTCGTTAAGGAACTCAGCTTGCCATTCCCCAATGTCGAGTTCCAGGCCCTGCTGACCGAGATTGCGGCCACCAAGCCTGATGCGGTCTATACCTTCTTCGCCGGTGGGGGCGCCGTCAAATTTCTTAAGGACTACTCGGCAGCAGGGCTCAAGAAATCGATTCCCCTCTATGGCCCGGGCTTTCTGACCGACGGCACGCTCGATGCCCTCAACGGTGAGGCCGAGGGCCTTCTAACGACGCTGCACTATGCCGATAGCCTGAACACGCCGCGGGACAATGCATTCCGTCTGGCTTATGCCAAGACCTACAAGTTGCAGCCCGATGTCTACGCTGTGCAGGGCTACGACGCAGCGCAAATGCTCAAAATTGGTCTGACGGCCGTCAAGGGCGATATCAGCAAAAAGGCGGAGTTCGAAGAAGCCTTGAGTAAAGTGAAGTTTGACAGCCCACGCGGACCGTTCACGCTTGGCAAGAGCCACAACCCCGTTCAGGACATTTACCTGCGTCAGGTCATCGGTAAAGAAAACAAGATCATCGGGATCGCCAGCAAGGCCCTCGCAGATCCAGGTCGTGGCTGTCGTCTCCTTTGATGAGCTTGACGACCTTTTTAATCCAGTGCCTGAACTCGCTGCAGTACGGCCTGCTGTTGTTCCTGGTGGCAAGTGGTTTGACCCTGATCTTTGGGATCATGGGCGTAATCAACCTGGCGCATGGCAGCTTTTACATGATCGGCGCCTATATGGCCTTCGCGTTGTCGCCGATCGTTGCAGCGACGTTGGGTGGTGGATTTTTCTCGGTCCTGGTGGCCGGTGTCTTGTTGGCGATCTTGCTGGGTTATGTACTCGAATGGATTTTTTACAGTTATTTGTACGAACGTGAGCACCTTCAGCAAGTGCTGATGACCTATGGATTGATTCTGGTTTTTGAGGAATTACGCAGCCTCCTGGTTGGGGATGATGTCCACGGCGTGCAGGCGCCAGAAATCCTCTCGGGAACACTCCCCCTGGGTGATCTGATGACCTACCCGGTCTATCGGATTTTCATCTCGGCGGTTTGCATGGTTCTGGCGCTTGGGATGTACCTGGTGTTCACACGCACACGCCTTGGCATGATGATCCGCGCCGGCAGCGCGAATCGCGAGATGGTGCAGAGCCTGGGTATTGATATCCAGTTCCTCTATCGCGTGGTTTTTGCGGCCGGCGTGGCACTTGCGGCATTCGCCGGGATGGTGGCGGCTCCGGTCAGTAGCGTCTATCCCGGCATGGGAGGTTCAGTCCTGATCATCTGTTTTGTGGTCGTGGTGATCGGCGGCATCGGGTCGATCCGGGGTGCTCTGCTTGCTGCACTGCTCATCGGCTTTGTCGATACGTTCGGCAAGGTCGTGCTGCCGCAGGCCGCTGGCGTTCTGGTCTATGTCCTGATGGCCGTCATCCTGCTGTGGAAGCCCGATGGTCTTTTCAAAGCGGGCTAGGCCATGAAACCCCGAGTGATTTTTGTGATCGCCAGTTTTGTGGCTTTGGCGCTCTATCCGCTGGTGGCGGCCGGTTTCGGCATTGATCTCATCACAAAGGTAATGATCTTTGCGATTGTCGCCCTGAGTCTTGAACTCCTGGTCGGCGGAACCGGTCTGGTTTGTTTTGGGCAGGCTGCTTTTTTTGGAATTGGGGCCTACGTCGCAGTTCTGCTCTCGCCGCAGGATGGTCCAGCCTCAGTGGCGTGGCTATTACCCGCTGCGATGCTGGCGGCCGCAGGGTATGCCATGGCGGTGGGGGCCTTGTCGCTGCGTACCCGAGGCGTGTACTTCATCATGGTGACACTCGCCTTTGCCCAGATGGCCTATTACGTGGTTCACGACACTCCACTGGGTGGTGGAACCGATGGCATCTACCTGATGATGAAGCCCGTACTGGGTGAGAGGATCGATCTGGATCGGCCAATTATTCTTTATTTCTTTACGCTCTTCGCATTGATCCTGGTTTTTGGGTTTCTCAGCCTGCTCCAGCGTTCGCGATTCGGGCGGGCGCTTGCCGGGATCCGTGTCAATGAACAGCGGATGCGGGCGACCGGCTTTGAGACCTATCCATACAAGCTGGCCGCATTCACCATCTCAGGTGCGATCGCAGGTCTCGGGGGCTTTCTGTTCGCGGTCAAGGACGGCTTCGTCAACCCGGAATTGATGAGCTGGCACTTTAGTGGATCGGTACTGATCATGGTCATCCTGGGTGGGATCGGGCACTTGCGGGGTGCGCTGATCGGGGCATTTGCGTTTGCCTTGTTGCAGGAACTTTTCCAGTCCGAAGCGATCTTCGGTGCGTTTGCCAAACACTGGCATCTTGGGCTGGGCCTCGCCATCATCGCGAGTGTCGCGGCGTTGCCGAACGGGCTGGTGGGGCTACCCGGGCAGATCCGGGATCGCTTGATGGGTCGATCTTCCCGACGTGCCCAG
>RFVZ01000287.1 GCA_009922405.1 Betaproteobacteria bacterium | reverse complement strand
GACCTTGCCATCAGCTGGGCGGACGCGCAAGTGTGCTCGAACATGATGGCTTTCGCCACGATACCGGCCCTACCGTAATCACAGCGCCATTTCTGTTCGAAGAATTATTTGCGCTGTTTAGCGAACGTTTCGCCGACCATGTCGACTTGGTTCCGCTGAAGCCCTGGTACCGCTTTTGTTTTCAAGATGGCGACCATTTTGATTATGGCGGTACGCTTGACGAGACGTTGGCCGAGATCGGCAGGATTTCAGCCGAGGATCGGGAAGGTTATTTGCGCCTGCTCGAGCACTCCAAACGTATCTTCGATATCGGCTTCACGCAACTGTCCGACAAGCCATTCAACCGTCTGGTCACGATGTTGCAGGTTATCCCCAGCCTACTTCGTCTTCGTTGCGACCGCACTGTCTGGGGACTGGTAAAAACCTTTCTTAAGAGCGACAAGCTACGACGAGCCTTTTCGATTCAGCCCTTGTTACTGGGTGGCAATCCCTTCGACACGACCAGCATTTACGGTCTGATTCACTATCTCGAGCGCGCTCACGGCGTGTACTTCGCCATGGGTGGTACTGACGCTATCACCCGTGCGCTGGGCGCCCTGATGGAGCGAAGGGGCGTCCTTGTGCAGCTGGGCCGAACTGTGCAACGAATCCGCGTCGAATCGGGAGTGGCAACGGCCGTCGTTCTAGCCGACGGCAGCGTGCTGAAGGCCGACCTAGTGATTTCGAACGCAGACGCCGCGCACCTGTACAGCTCCATGATCCCTAAGACTCGCCAAGGCTGGGCGTCGCGGCTAAAGCTGGCAGCAGCGAGCTATTCAATGGGATTGTTTGTGCTGTATTTCGGTACACGCAAGGCCTATCCGGACGTGGCCCACCACACAATCTGGCTTGGAGAACGCTACCGCGAACTGCTCGAGGAGATTTTTAAAAAGAAAGTGCTGAGTAAAGACTTTTCGCTCTACGTGCACCGTCCAACTGCCACCGATCCCAGCTTCGCACCGGCAGGTTGTGAAAGCTTTTATGTACTGTGTCCAGTGCCTAATTTGCAGGCCGATATTGACTGGTCAGTGGAAGCCCCCCGATTGCGCGACCGCATCGTCGCTGCGCTTGACAGCACAATCTTGCCGGGGCTTGCAGAGACCATCACGGCCGAGTTCCACATGACCCCACGCGACTTTAAGCATGACTATCTCAGCGTGCACGGCGCCGGTTTTTCCGTGGCGCCACTTTTTAGGCAGTCGGCCTGGTTTCGATTTCACAACCGCGCCGAAGGTATTCGTAACCTCTACCTCGTTGGCGCAGGAACCCACCCAGGCGCTGGTCTGCCGGGCGTTTTGTCCTCGGCCAAGGTGATTGACGCGATGATCCCGACGGCGCAGATGGTAGTGCACCGGGAGCCTCGTAACGCATGAGCGTACCGGCCAAAATTTCTAGTTAAAACTGGTCCAAAAAACCCAGACAAGTCAGCATCCTCAATTCTGGCTGGACAACTTTTACCATGTCAGGGCGTGAACCAAGGTGCGACAGAACGGTTCTGGAGATTAAAGTCAAGCAATCGATTTGTACGACACCCACGCTCTTCTCGCCTAGCCCGCTCTGACATCGAAAATTAAATTACATCCCATCTCGGAAATTGAGCACGCAAGGCAATGAAGACATCCCGGACGACTCGACCTAAAAATTTCACATTTTATTAACTAGCCGCGAGGTTCAAACCATGACTAAATCCGAAGAACTCATGCAGCAAGCCACCGAATTGCAGCGTCAGGCAGAAGAAGTACGAAAGCAGGAGTTGGCCGAGGTAATCGTTCAGATCAAGGGGTTGATTGCCCAGCACCACCTAGAGGCGAGTGATCTTGGCTTTCATGGCCGCGCCAGCGCATCTGTCAAGACGCGCGATGGCCGTAGACCCGTTGCTCCCAGGTACCTAGATCCTGCTTCTGGCTCGACTTGGACTGGTCGTGGGCGCAAGCCGCGCTGGCTCGAAGCCGCGATGAAGGCGGGGATTTCGGCCGAACGCTACCTGATCGGTGCATGATCTTTCCCCGAAGCCATCGCTCTCATTGATGAGACTGATTAGGGTGGGGACCGCTATCCTTTAAACCGATGGATCTGACTTCACCCATCTTGACGCCCGAGCATCTGTCTGAGACCTAGAAATACTGAACGTAATACTCGTTCATGAATTCTGAGCTTTTAACCGCCTTCAGCCTTCTCATACCTGCTCGGGCATCTGGCACCAGCGACCCGGTACGCCGATACATTTCTTCAGCAGCTGAGCTAAGTTCCACTCCAGGTGCGGTGTGAGTACTCAAACCCTCTGTCCGGTGGAATTGAAAAACTTAACGCTTTTGAACAACAAAGCATCGAATTCGAAAGCATGAGCCGAGAGCATGAGCGTCAACAACGCGCGCGGATGCACCATGACTTGCAGCGCTGACGGACACTGTCGCAGACTTCTGGAAGGAGTACTGCGGGTCTCGCGAGTCCGTGAAGAAATCCACGAACCGAAGAAGTGCCCTCGCGCAACGCAGCTTCCTGCTGGTCAACAGCACGCCGTTCGGGTTAACCGTCGGGAGAGCTGTACCGCGGGTTTGATACGTCGCAAAAAAGCCCGCAAGCGATGCACCTGCGGGCTCTCAGCATCAAGGGCCCGTTGAGGCCCAGACGCACTCGCTAGAGATCAAGCTGAAGGAAGCAGCACTGCGTCGATGACGTGAATCACGCCGTTAGTGCATGCAATGTCGGTCGCCACGACATTTACTTCGCCGTTCAACTTCACGCCGTTGGTGGTACTGATTTTCAGCAATGCACCGTTAACGGTGGCAGCGGTTTTACCGTCCATCGTCATCACATCGGTAGCCATAACCTTGCCCGCCACCACGTGGTAGGTCAGGATGGCCGTCAGCTTGGGGATATCCTTCAACAAACTTTCCACCGTGCCCGCTGGTAGCTTCGCGAACGCATCGT
>RFVZ01000286.1 GCA_009922405.1 Betaproteobacteria bacterium | reverse complement strand
GCGCAGCCAGTAAAGCGTCTGGTAATCATGGACTTGCCCCATCGCGAGCGTCACGGCGGACCAGACGCCTAGGCTGAAGACAATGAGCCATTTGCGGTTCACTCGGTCGGCGATGAGACCGCTCAAAGGGCTGCAAAAGGCGTATATCCACAAGAAGATGGACATGAGCCGGCCAAAGTTTTCCGCTCCGGACGCGCCTTGAAGTTCCGCAAAGTCGGCACTGATGGAAAGCCCCATCGTTGCGAGCATCTGCCGGTCGAGATAGTTCAGCATTGCAACTGGAAAGAGCAGACCGACCACGCTCCACGCGCGAAATGCTTGTGTGTTCATTTTGAGTGATTATGGCTGGTGCTGAAGTGCATCTTATTGTTTAAAAAGTTCTGATTTTGATCGCCGACGGCTTCAAATCTGGTGAGGTTGCTTTCAGAACGAACGTACCGATCTGTCCACTTTGGGCGCGAACAATGACGAGGGCAAGTCCGTTGTAGGCGTTATGTTCCGGTGCCTGAAATGATTCAAAGCTCGTGGCGTCTCCATTGTCAGTGGCAACGATTTCGCCCGGTCCCTCAACCTCAAACTTGATGTGGTTCTTTGAGCGCGGCACCTGCAGTCCAGCTTGATCCGCAACGGTGACGGTGATGAAAGCCAGGTCTTTGCCATCGGCCGCGATTTTGTTCCGATCCGCCGTAAGTGTTAGTTGTGTGGCCACGCCAGTGGTCTTGACTGTGTCGGTCGCCCAATTCTTGCCATTCTTGTAGGCGACGACCTTTAGTTCCCCAGGCTGATAAACCACATCCTCCCAGCGCAGGCGGTATTCAAACGGGTTTTTTTTCTTCATGCCTAGCGATTTTCCATTCAGGAATAATTCCGCAGCATCGCCGGACGTGTAAACGTAAACCGGCGTCACTTGTCCGACGCGCTCCGGCCAATTCCAATGCGGCAGGATGTGCGTCATTGGAAAGTCTGGCCGCCAGCGCGATTGGTAAAGGTAGTAGCGGTCTTTGGGAAAACCTGCGATGTCAATAATGCCGAAGTATGACGAGCGCGAAGGCATATTGTTGCCGAGCCGATCCATCTCCGCCTTCATCGCGGCGCGTTCAGCCTCATTCTGGAAATTCAGCAGGTTGCTTTTGTCCTTGTTGTAAGGCGTCGGCTCGCCCAGATAATCGAAGCCGGTCCATACGAATTCGCCCGCGAGCCCGGGCAGGCGGTCGGCGGAATCAAAATCAATATCCGGACTATTCGCCCACGGCGGCCCGTAATGATCATAGGAGCTGACCTGGAACTGGAAGAAGCCGCCGTCCTTGTTGGAGCTGACTGGAAAGAAATACACGCCACGCGAACTGAGCGTTGACGCTGTCTCAGCTCCGACGAACGGCTGGTCCGGCGCGTGACGGATGTGATCGAGATACGTCTTCGGATTGAGCCAATTCTTCGGCTTGGTCGTGGCGATGGGCTTGTAATTGTAGCCGGCCACATCCACGGTCTGGGCGAACCCGTTGGTCAAGGCTTCATCATTATGCATGCCAGCCGCAACCGGGCGCGTCGGATCGGCGCGATGAAATAACTCCGTGAGATGACGCGAGCGTTCGTGATTGTCGTCCTTCTTCGCCTGCTCTTTGATTTCGTTGCCGGAACTCCAGAGGATGACGCTGGGATGATTGCGGTCGCGATGCACAAAGTTTGCCACGTCCCGCTCGTGCCAGGCGTCGTAATCTAGATGATAATCGTTCGGCGTCTTGCCTTTCTTCCAGCAATCGAACAATTCATCCATCACCACGAACCCCATGCGGTCGCACAAATCGAGCAATTGCGGCGCGGGCGGATTGTGCGAAGTGCGGATGGCGTTGTCGCCCATCGCGCGGAGAATCTCCAACTGACGCTCTGCCGCACGCTCGTTGAAGGCCATACCCAGCGCGCCAAGGTCGCTGTGGTTGCAGACGCCCTGCAATTTGAGGACGTGACCGTTGAGGAGGAATCCCTGCTTCGCGTTCCACTCAATCTTGCGGATGCCGAACGGCGTTTCAACGCGATCCACCTCCTGACCGCCTGCTAGCACTATCGTCCGCATGGTGTGCAGCTTGGGTAAGGTGATGTCCCACAACTGTGGTTTCTCCGCGCTCAGTTTGGTCACGGCCTTGCTCTCCGTGTTCGCGGTCACCGCGGCCAGCTTCATTTCGCCGAGCGCGAGCACTTTGCCGCTATCGGGTGCCAGCAATTCCTGACGCACCGTGATATCGACGGTTTGCGGGGACTGGTTGTTCACGGTCGTTTCCACCACCACCTCTGCCTCGTCTTGGCTGACCATCGGCGTGTGAACAAACACGCCCCAACGCGCGACATGGATGGGTGAAGTCTTTTCCAGCCAGACATGGCGGTAGATGCCGCCGCCCGGATACCAGCGTGAGGAGTCGGGTGGATTATCAAGTCGCACGGCGACGATGTTCGCGCCGTCAAACTTAACAAAGTCCGTGATCTCGACGCGGAAGGAGCTGTAACCGTAGGCCCATTCGCCGGCAAGTTTGCCATTCACGAACACTTTCGGATGTGACATTGCGCCATCGAAATCAAGAAAGATGCGGCGGCCATGGTCAGCCTCGCCGAGCGTGAGCGTCTTGCGATACCAGCCGATGCCGGCCCAGGGGAGCTTGCCGGTGGCGTTGGGCAACTCGGCGCGGAACGGTCCTTCGATGCCCCAATCGTGTGGGAGGTTCAGTAAGCGCCATTGGCTATCGTTGAAGTCCGGTTGTGCGAAGGAGAAGGCTCCAGCGGCTTCCTTCTCGGGACGGATGGCGGCATGTTCGAGATTCGTTCCGGTATCCGGTGAATCACCTTTGGTGAATCGCCAGCCCGCGTCCAAGGAAATACGTTCGCGTGGCGTGTCCGAAGCGATTGCAGACAAGACGGTTTGTACCAGCAACAGAAAGGTGAGCGGAAATAATCTGGTATTAGACATAAATTTTCAGGCAA
>RFVZ01000285.1 GCA_009922405.1 Betaproteobacteria bacterium | reverse complement strand
ATCAGTCAGATTCGCGGAACGCGAATCGCCGCAATGGTTGTGGCGTTTGGAGTGGACCGACGAAATGCGCTCTTTTTAGCCGATCTCGACGACCTTGTTCAGGGTAAAGCCAAATGGCGTCCGGTAATCAGCCAGGCCGACCAGGTCGTGGAGATTGCGTTCGGAGGGGGTTGGATTTACGTTCGAACCGACGCGAACGCGCCGCGATTCAAGGTGATGCGGATCCCGTTGGACAGCCCGATTCTCGCGAACGGCGAAGTCATTCTTCCGCCAAGTTCGAGCGTCATCGTGAGCCTCGCCGCCGCCCAGGATGGTCTATATATTTCGAAACGAGACGGCGTCCTGGGCTCCGTGCTGCGGGTTCCACATTCTCCGCCTTCGTCACCCCCTGAAATTCAGCCCATTGAACTCCCGGTGAAAGGAACTGTTGGCCTTTCCGCCGACCCAACCCATGATGGCGCCACACTCAATCTGGGGTCCTGGACTCGAACTACCAAGCCGTATCGATTCAATCCAAAGAACGGTCAAGTGACTCAGCTACAACTGGCGAAGTCCGGCACGTTTGACGCACCTCCAGGAATCACCTCGAGGGAAGTGATGGTCCAGAGTCACGATGGCACCTTGATACCCGTATCCATCATTTCACGTGCCGATCTCAAACTGAACGGCAACAACCCAACGATCCTCTATGGCTATGGCGCCTATGGCACCACGGAATCGCCGTTCCTGAGCCCAAGCGTCTATACCTGGATCGAACGTGGCGGCGTCTATGCGTTCGCCCACGTCCGGGGAGGTGGATTACTCGGCTCAGACTGGCACACCGCTGGAAAGATCACGACAAAACCTAACACCTGGAAGGACGCCATCGCCGCAGCACAGTGGTTAATCCAGAACCAGTACACGTCTCCAAGCCGACTCGGCATTTACGGTGGCAGCGCCGGTGGCATCTTTGTTGGCCGCGCCATCACGGAACGCCCCGACCTCTTTGCAGCGGCCATTCCGTCGGTCGGCGTCATGGACAGTGTGCGCATGGAGTTAGAGCCCAACGGCGTGGCGAATATTCCGGAATTTGGAACGACAAAGCGGGAGGATCAATTCAAAGCACTGCTAGCCATGAGTTCTTACCACGCAATTCAGGATGGGCAGCGCTATCCCGCCACGCTCCTGGTCCATGGCGTGAACGACATCCGTGTGCGCGTTTCGAATTCGACGAAATTCGCATCGCGGCTTGTTCAGGCCCAAACGAACCTCGCTTCTAACCCGGCACCCGTGCTCCTTCGCCTCGAATACCAGGCAGGCCACGGACAGGGCAGCACCCGCGAGCAATCACGGGAGCGCACAGTCGATATCTTTTCGTTTCTGCTGTGGCAGTTCGGCGAATCAGGCTTTTTACCGATCGCCAAGCCCTGAGGCGGAAGTTGCATCGCATTGGAATAGGAGGGCACCTCCAGGATTGATCCTTGCGTCCGTCCAGACTCCGTCTATCCGGAGGTTAAAACCATGCGTCGCGTCCTCCTGGGTTTGACCGCGGCCTCGTTTCCAACCCGCGTTCTTACCCGCACTTTCGCGCTCACGATCGCGCTCACCATCTCGCTGGCGCTGGGCCTGAGTGGCTGCGGTTACAACACTTTCCAAACCACCGACGAACAGATCAAGGCCAGTTGGTCTGAGGTACTTAACCAATATCAACGGCGCGCGGACCTCGTCCCAAACCTCGTCGCGACGGTGAAAGGAGAAACCCAGTTCGAGCAGGACACCCTAACGAATGTCGTCAATGCGCGTGCTCGCGCCACGGGCATTCAGGCCACGCCCGAACTGATTAATGACCCAGCCGCCTTCGCCAAATTCCAACAGGCACAAGGCCAACTAACCAGTGCCCTGTCCCGACTCCTCGTGGTCTCCGAGAACTATCCGACGCTGCGTGCCAACCAGGCGTTCCGGGACTTGCAAGCGCAACTGGAAGGCACCGAAAACCGGATTACGGTTGCCCGTAACCGTTACATCAAATCCGTTCAGGACTACAACGTTGCGGTTAGATCATTCCCCTCTAATCTGACCGCGAAAGTCTTCAACTACCCAGAAAAGCCGAATTTTTCCGTTGAAAACTCTGAACAGCTTTCACAACCACCCCGTGTCGGCTTTGGAGTATCGCCACCGTGAGGCTTATCACAGCGAAAGCAACCCGCTGGCTACTGTTGCTGGCGCTATTTCCGTTGGTCGCGCACGCGTTGATCGCGGTCCCATCGCTTCAGGGGCATCTGACCGATCTGACGAAAACCCTGAGTGCCGAACAGGCGCTAGCAATTGAACAATCACTGACCACTTTTGAGAACCGCAAAGGCACTCAAATCGCGATTCTGATCTTGCCGAGTACAGGCCCTGAACCGATCGAACCATTCTCAATACGGGTCGCAGAGAAATGGAAGATTGGACGCAAGCGTCAGGACGACGGTGTCATTTTAGTGATCGCCAAAGCGGACCGGGCGGTCCGAATCGAGGTTGGCTATGGCCTTGAAGGCGTCTTGACCGACCTGCATAGCCAACGAATCATCAGCGACATCATCCTGCCGCATTTCAAGCAGAATGACTTTTACGGGGGCATTACTGCAGGTATCGCCGACATCACCGGGAAAATTGACGGGGAGCCAATCCCTGGGTCAGCATCGGGCAAGTCAGCCCCCAGCGTAGCGCCAATTGGAACGCAAATTGGAGCGTTGGGTGGGATTGCTGGTCTACCGATGATCTTGATCGGGGCTCTGCTCATCGGTGGCGTCCTGCGGCTGATTTTTGGTCGAATTCCCGGTGCGCTCTTAACCGGGATCCTAGTGACATTAATCGCCTGGTTTGTGATCGGAGCGCTGTTTTTCGCCGTCATCGCGGGCACCGTTGCGTGTGGTTGTCTTCGCGCTGGCCTGGCCTTTGTCGGGCAGAGCCTCGCAAAACAGGTGACATGAATCTCCCGCCGCCGTGGTCAGGCGCAGAAACGCGTCGGGCAACCGCTTGTCAAACTTGATCCGCCATGCAA
>RFVZ01000284.1 GCA_009922405.1 Betaproteobacteria bacterium | reverse complement strand
GCAATCAAGTCAGCCCGCAAGGCGATTGATGCCGGTGACAAGACCGCTGCCGAAGCGGTCTATCGCGCTGCGACCAGCACGATCGATCGGATCGCTGACAAGAAAATCATCCACAAGAACAAGGCTTCGCGCCACAAGAGCCGTCTGGCTGCCGCCCTGAAAGCGATGGCCCCGGCCGCTGCTTAAAACGGTTGATGACCGGCGCCTGAGTTAGACGGGCGTCTTGGCGGCCGAGGTCCGCGACCCAAAAATCGCGCTTCCGACCCGAACGATCGTGGCCCCTTCGGCGATTGCCGCCTCAAGATCTGCTGACATGCCCATCGAAAGGGTGTCCCACCCGCCGAGTGTTGGCGCGATCGAGGGGATGCTCGCCAGGTTGTCGCGGATCGACTCGAAAAGTTGACGTGCCCGTGCGAACTCAGCACGTTGCGCGTCGAACTCGGTCAGCGCTTCCGGAATCACCATCAGACCTCGCACCCGAAGTCCGGGGAGCGGCAATAGCGACTCGACCAGAGCCAGAGCGTCTTGGGGTTCCACCCCGCTCTTGCTTGCTTCGCCGCTCACATTGACTTGAATGCAAACCTGCAACGGGCCTCGTGACGCCGGCCGTTGCTCGGAGAGACGCTGGCCGATGCGCTCCCGGTCAACCGTATGGACCCAATCAAAGTGTTCGGCAACGGCCCGAGTTTTGTTGGACTGCAAGGGCCCGATGAAATGCCAGATCGGTCGTGGCGTGAGCGATTCCGGTCCTGGTGTGAGCAACTCCTCGGGCATCGCCTGAATTTTCTGGATGCCCTCCTGAACGTAGTTTTCACCAAACGACGTCTGGCCAGCCATCCACGCTGCAGAAACCGCATCGAGGCCGAAGGTCTTTGAGACTGCGAGCAAACTCACGCTACCCGGCACACGTCCCCAGGCCAATTCCGCGTTGCGAACACGGGTACGGACCTCTTGGAGGGATTCTTGAATCGACAAACTGGGCGCGTTCATTCGGGCTGGATCGCCTCGGATAAAGCGGGTGGCTCAGTGGTCGTTTTGTGCTTCGACCCTGCGTAGATTTCGAATCGAAACAACCGACATTCAATCGCACCATTGAAAAGCGGCGTTCGACGAGTTTCGGCCAGACGCATCCGCTTGGGCAGCGTCGGGTCGCTGGTTAACAGGCAGGCACTCCAGCCGGGGAATCGATGTTTTAGCAGTGTGGCAAAGGCTGGCCAAAATCGATCGGCCTGGGCCAGTGACTGACGTCCGCCAAGGTCAAGGCGCTCGCCATAGGGCGGGTTCGTAACCAGGAGGCCATGGTCGGCGGGCGCTGCATCGAGGTTAAGCACATCGAGTTGTCGAAACTGAACAGCATCCGGCGCAAGGCCCGCCGCAGCGAGATTGTTTTGAGATGTCGAGATCGCCGCAACCGAGATGTCCGACCCGAAGATCGGTGCACGGCTGGAGCCATCCCAATTCGATCCGGAATGACCCGGACCAGCGCGCCACGGACTCTTGGCGATCACGGCCGCCGAATGAGACGCATCGCGGATTTTCGACCAGAGCTGCGGGTCGAAGTCCCGCATCCGCTCAAACGCAAACCGTCGTCGGGCGCCCGGCGGACGGCCAGAAGCGATGTCCGCAGCTTCGATCACCACCGTGCCCGATCCACAGAAGGGATCAAAGAGTGGTTGATCTGGTGTCCAGCCCGCAAGCCCTAAAAGCCCAGCCGCAAGGTTTTCCTTGAGCGGGGCTTCGAACCCCTCGCGTCGCCAACCCCGCTTGAACAGGGCCTCACCAGACCAGTCCAGATAGAGCGTCGCCTGATGAGCATCGAGATGGGCAAAAATGCGACGTTCCGGTTTTCGGGTGTCCATCGAGGGACGTTCGCCACTGTGTTCCCGGTGGTGATCGACCAACCCGTCCTTGATCCTCTGCAGGGCGAAATGGAGGCTTTGCAGCGGCGACCGGGTGGCTGTCACGTCGATCCGCGCCGTCGCCTGAGCATCGTGCCAACGCCCCCAGTGCGTCTGCAAGGCGAGTTCGTAGAGATCGCGCTCATCACGGTAATCGCGCTGAGCGACCTCGCACAACACCCGACTGGCCAGTCTGGAATGGAGGTTGGCTGCCATCCCGATGGCGGCGTTGCCTTCAAATCGGACACCTCCTCCAGGTTGACTCAGGATTGTTGCGCCGAGTGCTCGTAATTCGTCTGATAACAGAGATTCGAGGCCCCGTGGGCATGGGGCATGGAAGCGAAGTGGCGCAGGCACGGGTGAGCGAAGTCTCCGGGTTTGGCGAACTGGGTTGACGCAGTGAGTCAGCGCACCGAATGCTGGCGGCTGAGCGCGCGATCCACAAAGTCGAGTCGATCCTGGCCCCAATAGGACTCGCCGTCGACCACATACCAGGGGACGCCGAAGACGCCCAGACTGCGAGCCTGTTCGGTGGACTCCAGAACCGCGGCGGCCATCTCGGGGGCGGCCTCTAATAGCGCCCGACCCTCGAAGCCACAACCGTCGGCCAGCTTGACCAGAACGTCGGGGTCCGAGACATCGAGTTCGTCGGCCCAGACCGCGCGACCAATCTGGCCCAGCAGTGCCAGTGCGCGCCGGCCTGAGTGCTTGGCTTGGGCGGCCAGAACCAGTTGTCCGGCGGTCGCTGCGGCCACCGGGAAGTGTCGTGGGTGCAGATGGAGGGGCTGTTTCAGATGCTCACTCCAGCGCTTGAGTTCAAGCAGCCGGTAGCTCTGGCGGGCCTTCGGTCGCTGGGCAAGGGCGAGGAATCCGTGCTCGCCCAGCTGACCGAGATCAATGGCGTGGAGGTGAATCTGGGCGTCATGGCGCTCAAGCAGGTTGATCAAACCCGCGTTGCCTAGATAGACCCAGGGTGAAATGGCGGCGAAGTAGTAATCGAAGGTGGGCATGATTAGGGACGCTTAAAAGGGTTTGACGACCACCAGAATGCACACGGCAAGCAGGCCAAAGACGGGGACCTCATTGAACCACCGGTACCAAAGATGGCTTCGTTGGTTCTGGCCCCGCTCG
>RFVZ01000283.1 GCA_009922405.1 Betaproteobacteria bacterium | reverse complement strand
AGCAGGGTTTTGGCAGCGATGTTGACGCTACCGGCATTGCCGCTTGCGCCGGTGACCGAGGTCGTGATCGTGGAGCGGTCGAGCGTCATCAGGCCTTGACCCGAGATGTCGATGGAGCCACCGTTGCCATCGACCGCGCTGGTAGTGATGGTGCTTGTCTGGTTGATCGAAAGTTGGTTGGTGAACTTCACTGCAACGTTGCCGGCAGCGATATTGCCGGTGGATCTTGCTGACACCCGTCCATCATTAACCAGAAAGATGCTCGGGGCGGTCACCGAGAGCGTCGTTCCCGTGAGGACTTCCGGCGTTGCAACGGTGGCAAAGTTACCAATGGAAATTGCGCCTTTGTTCTGAATCGTGATGCTTTCAGCGGCCGTCACCATGACAGAACCTGTCTTGCCAGAGGATCCGGAATAGGCAGAGGCAGTGACTATGCTTGGTTGGGAGCCGAGTGGGTAATCAAGCTCGCCGTCGATCATGATCTGGCCGGCGCTAACGGTAATTGAGCCAGCCTTACCCAGTGGCGAAAAAGTCCCCGACGAAATGACCCCCCCGTTGAGGACCGCTAACTCACCAGCGACTCGAATCTGCACCGTTCCTGCATCACCGCTCGGATAAAGCGATACGCCCTCTGTCCAAGAGGAAGAGCTATCGATCAGAGTGGGCCCGAGGCTATAGCCTTTTGGATCAATCAGCAGGCTGCCTGTGGTAACGGACACATCCCCCGCATTACCAGGACCAAAAGTACTGGAGCTAACATAGCTTCCGCTTAGAACCTGAATTGACCCTGCTACACGTAAGTCAACTGAACCGGCATTTCCGGTTGAACGGGTTGCCGAGCTCACGGTGCTCCGGTTCTGAACTGTCATATCACCAGCTATCTGGACCCTGACCGTTCCTGCGCGACCCTTGCCGAAGGTGTCGCTGCTGATCACGGAGTCGTCGACTAACAGATTGCCTGCTGTGACTGAAGTCGTCCCAGCGTTTCCGCTGCCAAACGTGAGCGAAGCTACGCCGCTCCTGTTGGAGGCCTTCATTTCACCGGCCACCTGAACGATGACAGCTCCACCGCGACCGGTGCCAACCGTAACGCTCCCGATATTCGAGCTGTCAAGAAACAGACGGCCCGCTTTAACCGTCACATCTCCGCCGTCCCCGAGATTGCCTTCGTCGAACTCGGGAAACGAATCTGAAGTCACATAGCTCCGGTTCTGAAGCTTCATGTCACCGGCCACTTGAACGCTGACCGCTCCTCCGCGACCGCTGCCCGTGATGTCGCTGGCAAGCCCCGAATTGTCGATCAAGAGTGTCCCTGCGCTGACCGAAACATCTCCGGAAACACCAGCGCCGCTCGAACTCGAGCCGACATAGCTATCGTGCAGTACGCTCATGGCATCGGCCACCTGGATCCGAACGGTTCCTCCGTTACCGCTGCCAGTGGTTTTGCTCGACAGCACCGAACTGTCCACAAGCAAAGTGCCTGCAGTCACCGACACATCGCCCGCTTTGACTTCGCTCGAGGTCTGCGAACCAGCTTTGGCGCCATTGACGATCTTGATCAGACCATCCGCAGCCTGCGGGGCGACGCCGTTGGTCGACACTTCGCCGACTGTGGCGCCCATCGCAACCAGGTTCAGAGCACCCGCGGCGTTACGGACTTCGCTGCCATCGATTGTGATATCGCCCGCAATGAGGTTGAGGGTGCTATCGCGATTGCTCAGTTTGGCGCCAGTGTTGACTTCGATGCTGGCCCGAGACGTACCCAGAAAACCAAACGCCTCGGGTGGTGCGCTGGAGAAAGTGCTGACCTTTTGCGTGTCCGAATAAAATTTACCATCCGGAAATTTGAGGTAGTGCGTCGTGCTGACATGAAACGCACCGGGCAAATCAATCGACGCACCCTGACCAAAGGCAACGCCTGCGGGGTTGATGAACCAGAGGGCGGGTGCGCCATCGAGGGCGCGTAGCGCAAGCGTTCCGTTGATGTTGGAGACGCTCCCGCCGGTGACGCGACTGATGACGTTCGATATCCCGATACTTGAGGTGGTGAACGTGGCCGCTTCACCGGAGTTGATGTTGAAGTCCTTGAAGCTGTGAAACAGGTTCGTACCGGCCAGGCGGCCCAAAGACTGCGGGATCGTGTACTGCCCACCGGGGGCAGCCAGCGATTGGGCAGCGGCTCCGACCGAACCGTCAGTGCGGATTTGCGCCAGGGTGGGTGTCGATACAAACCCGGCCAGTGCAATCAAAAACGCAGCGCGGCGGAGTTTCGCGCCCCAGCCGGTCGCCAAGGGCGTCGCCCGTTTGCCGCCAATTGCCAATTGCTAAATGCCTATTGCCAATTGCCCACGAGCGTGAAAGGCGCCCAGTAGAACGGATGATTCGTAGCCGGTTCGAGGAGGAGTGCGACCTGGGCTTGTCGAAGCGCAGCCGCTTTCCCCGACTGATTACCGACGAATTCACCATAAAAACGGGTCATCACTTTCTGTGCGGCATCGTCAACGACTGGCCAAAGGGTCCCAAGAACGCTACGCGCACGAGCCTTGATCGCAGCACCTGAAAAACCGAGCGGTGCCCGATCATTGCCCTCCGCGGTTTCGCATGCCGAGAGCGTCAACAACTCGATTGGGGAACGCTTCAGGTTGTCGGAACGCAGGATGGATTGCAGCCCGTTCATGCTCAACACATCATCGGAAGCCAGAATGAAACTGGAGCTCGCGTCGCCCCCGAAGATCCCGTGTGAGGCGATGTGAAGGATGCGGTAGTTGCCCGTTGAGGCTTCTGTGCTGAACCGATCGACGCTGAACTCGTCATTGAGGAGCCGGACCCCGTTGAGTAGTTGTCCGAGCGATTGCATCTCGTCCGTGACCCCTGGAAGCCGCAACGCGTCCCGGACGACCGTCTTACTGTCGGCGAGATTCAGGCTACGCAGGTTCGCTTTGGCGACCTGGGCAACACCCATGAATTTCGACGGTTCAAGTTTGTCGACTGCGGTGCCGGGTTCAGCAAGCCCCACCAGGAGCGAAGACAG
>RFVZ01000282.1 GCA_009922405.1 Betaproteobacteria bacterium | reverse complement strand
GCACCATTGGGGCCTGCTCGCGGGCCAGAGCGCGAACCTCCCGGCGTTCGGCGCGGGGGCAATGGCGGGCGGTCGTCGCGCAACTCGGCTGCGGCGGCCGCCCCGGTGGGCGCCACGAACCCGTCGACCTTGGCCGCCCGTTCAATCCGCTTGCCAATCAGGCGCTCGATCCCCACCAGCAGCTTGAGTTCCTCTGGTTCGACCAACGAGACCGCTGCGCCTGGCCGACCAGCGCGCCCCGTGCGCCCGATTCGGTGGACGTAATCCTCGGGGACATTGGGCAACTCGAAATTCACCACCTGCGGCAGCTGGTCAATATCCAGTCCGCGGGCGGCGATATCGGTCGCCACCAGGACCGGCACCGAACCCTCTTTGAAGCCTGTCAGCGCGCGCGTGCGCGCCGTTTGGCTCTTATTGCCGTGGATCGCCATGGCTGCGATTCCATCGCGCTCCAGGCGCTCTGCCAAGCGGTTGGCGCCGTGTTTGGTGCGGGTGAATACGAGCACTTGTTTCCATTGCTGGGTGCGAATCAAATGCGACAATAAGCCCGCCTTGGCCGCTCGATCGATCAGATGAACGCTTTGATCGACGAGTTCGGTGGTGGTGTTGCGCGGCGTCACCGACACTTCGCGAGGAGCATTCAACAGCCCATGCGCGAGCGTTCGGATCTCCTGAGAAAAAGTCGCCGAGAACAACAAATTCTGGCGCTTCGCGGGTAGCAGCGTTAGAACCCTGCGGATGTCGCGGATAAATCCCATATCGAGCATTCGATCGGCTTCGTCGAGCACAAAAATCTCAACACCTGACAAATCAAGGGTGCGCTGACCGACGTGGTCAAGCAGTCGACCCGGGGTCGCAACCAGAATATCCACACGGCGGCGTAACGCATCGACCTGCGGCTGCATCCCAACGCCGCCAAACATGACCATCGAGCGCATTGCCAGATACTTGCCATAGGTGCGAACCGACTCTTCGACCTGCGCAGCCAGCTCCCGAGTGGGGGTCAGAATCAGGCAACGCGGTCGTCCTGCGGTTTGCGATGCAATCTGCGACGCAGTCTGCGCTGCAGGCTTTGCTGCGGTCGGGGGAGCGGAGGAACTGGAGAGGCGCTGCAAAATGGGCAAGGTAAAACCCGCCGTCTTACCGGTCCCGGTTTGGGCCGCGGCCAGCAGGTCAACGCCCGCGAGGACTGGCGGGATGGCCTGAGCCTGAATTGGAGTGGGTTGGGTGTAGCCCGCATCCGTGATGGCACGCAACAACTCGGGGGCGAGCCCGAGGGCCGCAAAGTCTGTAATCTGAGACAAAAAGAAAAGCTCCTTCCGGAACCCACAGGCGACTCGATCGGAGTGCGCGGGCGACGG
The DNA here is from genome assembly GCA_009922405.1 of Betaproteobacteria bacterium. GTDB lineage: Bacteria > Pseudomonadota > Gammaproteobacteria > Burkholderiales > Burkholderiaceae_E > RFPW01. The sequence continues at coordinate 1,670 of RFVZ01000282.1, read as the reverse complement.
CGGTGGTGGCGGGGGCGGCAAATGCAATCGTGTCTTCGCCGCTCGCACTGGAAACGGCGCCCCGGTTGGGATGCCGGCAACAGGCGCCTGCTCGGCCTCAGGGGCCGCAGTAGCCGCAGGGGCCCAAGCAAACACAGGCATGTGCGGAGACAAGTATAGCGAGCCTTCCGGTTGTAGCGACGAACCGCAATCTGTGCGGTGTGCGCTTGACCTCAATCGCGCTTGGACGAGGATGGGTCTTATACCGATCGTCGGGCGCAACCCTCCTTTGAAGCAGCGGTGACATCGACCAATCCGCCTAAGGCGCACGATGGGTATGGCAGGTGCCCAAGCCACCTTGTCGGTGGTGTGTGTCCCAACCCGAGGACTTTCATGACTGCAACCCTGTTCGATGCCTTCCGGACCCAGTTTGAATCGCGCCGCCGCGAATCGATCGCCATCGAAGAATGGTTCCTGCTCTGCCGCGAAGACCCGCTGACCTACGCGTCGCCCGCCGAACGGATGGTGGCCGCAATTGGCGAGCCACTGACCGTGGATACGCGTGTCGACCCGCGAATGCTAAGGCTCTTTGGCAATCGCACGCTCCGTCGTTACGCAGCCTTTCATGACTTTTTCGGTATGGAAGACACCATCGAACAGATTGTGTCCTTCTTTCGCCATGCCGCCATGGGCATGGAGGAATCCAAACAGGTGCTCTACTTGCTGGGGCCGGTCGGCAGCGCCAAGTCCTCGCTGGCCGAGCGCCTCAAGACCTTGATGGAGCGTTATCCGATTCATGTCCTTCAGGCCGAAGACGGGACGCTGTCACCGGTCAACGAGTCCCCGCTGGGCTTGTTTGCCGGCACCGACCTCGCCATCCAGCTCGGGACCGAATTTGGAATTGCACCGCGCTATCTGCAGGGGATTGCAAGCCCCTGGGCGACCAAGCGTCTGGAAGAGTACGAGGGCGATCTGACCCGGTTTCGGGTGGCCCGGCTATGGCCGAGCCAGCTCGAACAACGCGCAATCGCCAAGGTTGAACCCGGCGATGAAAACAATCAGGACATTTCCACACTCGTTGGAAAGGTGGACATCCGTAAGCTCGATCGATTCAGTCAGGATGACCCCGATGCCTACAGTTACTCGGGTGGCCTGTGTCTGGCCAACCAGGGTTTGCTGGAGTTTGTCGAAATGTTCAAGGCGCCCCTCAAGGTCTTGAATCCACTCCTGACAGCGACCCAGGAGAAAAACTTCAAGGGCACCGAAGGCTTCGCCGCAATGCCCTTTCAGGGCGTAATCCTTGCACACTCGAACGAATCCGAATGGCTGAGTTTTCGCAACAACAAGACCAACGAGGCCTTTCTGGATCGGGTCTACATCGTCAAGGTACCCTATTGCTTGCGCATCGATGAAGAGGTCTCGATTTACCGCAAGATGCTGGCCAATTCGGCGCTCAAAGATGCGCCCTGTGCACCGCGCACGCTCGACATCCTGGCCCAGTTCACCGTCGTCAGTCGATTGATCGTCCCCGAGAACTCTTCTCTCTATCTGCGGATCTCGATCCTCGGTGCTTTCCACATGCCGCCTTTGGGGACCTCGGAGCTGAACACCGACGATGTCGAACGGGTTCGACGCTGGATCATGGAGGTGCTGCCCGAGCGGCAGGGTTACAACCAATGGGCGACGCGATG
>RFVZ01000281.1 GCA_009922405.1 Betaproteobacteria bacterium | reverse complement strand
AGACGCATCAGCCCCATCAAAAGGAGGATGAGGCCAGACATGAAGGCCAACGTGATTGCAAACGCCCAGTAATGTGGGGCGCCCGACGATGCGTGCTCGCCGATTGCCGCGGCGGTCATGAGCGAGACCACCGCCACCGGCCCGACGGCGAGGACTCGGCTGGTCCCGAAGACCGCGTAAAAAACCAGTGGCGCAACGCTGGCGTATAGGCCCACTTCAGGGGGAAGTCCGGCCAGCAACGCGTACGCCAAACTTTGCGGGATCAGCATCACCGTCACAATCAGAGCCGCACCCAGATCGCTCGTCAGCGCTTCACGGCGATAGCGACTGCCCCAATCCAATATCGGCAGAGTCGGCAGCATCTGCAACAAACCATGCAACGGGGTCACCGGTTTCATTTGTCGGCCTCAAACATTGACGGGCCTGGAACTATTGGTCTTGTCGCTCGAGGACTTCAAAAATAATCATGCCCGCCACCATGAAGACCACGAAGGCTGCGGCCTTGGGTTGACCTGTGGCCAACGAAACGAGCGCGGGCCCAGGGCAAAAGCCAGCCAACCCCCAGCCCGCGCCGAACATCAGGGCGCCCACAATCAGGCGGCGGTCGATCTGGCTGGACGTGGGCATGCGCATAGCGTCGCCCAGAAAGCTCAGTGTTCTCTTCTTTGCGAGGGCAAACGCAAAGACGCCAACGCCAATCGCGCCGCCCATAACGAGCGCTAATGAGGGGTCCCAGTTACCAAAGAGGTCCAGAAACCCCAGGACTTTGCCGGGGTCAGTCATGCCAGACAGCAGGAGTCCAAGACCAAATAAAAGACCCACCAGAAACTCACTCAGGCGGTGTCGCATGTTGGTTTCCATACGCGATTCAGATGAAGTGGCGAAGCAGATAAACCATCAAAAACCCGGCGCCCATGAACGTCAGCATGGACACCAACGAGCGAGGCGAGAGGCGCGACAAGCCACAGACACCATGTCCGCTCGTACAACCCGAGCCGTAGCGAGTGCCGAAGCCAACGAGGAGCCCAGCGCCCGCGATCGTTAAATAACCCGCATCAATACGCGGCAAACCGATGGACGCCGGAAATAGGGAAGCAGCGACCAGGGGTGCAACGGCCATCCCGACCAGGAACGAAAGGCGCCAGGCGACATCACCACTGCGTGGCGCAAGTAGACCGCCCAAAATGCCGCTGACCCCCAAAATTCGACCATTGATGAGAATAAAGAGCCCGGAGGCGACCCCGAGCAAAAGGCCGCCGCTCAGAGACCCCCATGGCGTGAAGTGTGTCCAGTCAATGGTCATGCGGCGTCCTCTGCGGGTTGGCAAACCGTTCGACTGAGGCGATGTTCATCAATGGTCCCGCACAATAATAGACCACTGAAAGGTCCAATCAAGAAACCCCGATGATCCAACCGACGCCCCACCCTCTCTCGCAGCCTCACGTGCACGGCATTTTTGACAAGGCCACCTGGACGGTGACCTACGTTGTCCATCAGGGAAAAGGCACAACGTGCGCCATCATTGACTCCGTGCTGGACTACGACCCCAAGTCTGGCCGCACCGGGACCGAATCGGCAGACCGGGTCATCGACTACATCAAATCCAACCGCTTGAACGTGGCCTGGATCCTGGAAACCCACGCCCACGCCGATCACCTGAGCGCGGCGCCCTACCTCAAGCAAAACCTTGGCGGCAAGACGGCCATCGGCAACCACATCACCCACGTTCAGGACGTATTTAAGGGAATCTTCAACCTGGAGGCCAGTTTTAAGACCGACGGCTCCCAGTTCGATCACCTGCTGGCCGATGAGGAGGTGTTCCAGATCGGCGATCTACAAGGCAAAGTGCTCTATGTGCCCGGCCATACACCCGCGTGTGTCGCCTACGAGATTGGCGATACGGTGTTCGTCGGCGACACGATGTTCATGCCAGATGTGGGCACGGCGCGTTGTGACTTCCCCGGCGGAGACGCCAAAACCCTCTATGCCTCAGTGCGCAAGCTCTTGAGTCTGCCGCCGCAGACTAGACTGTTCATGTGCCACGACTACCCCCCAAACCAGCGCGAAGTCGCATTTGAGACGACCGTAGCCGAGCAACGCGAAAAGAATATTCATGTGCACGACGGTATTGCTGAAGCCCAGTTTGTCGAGATGCGCACCACACGTGATGCAACCCTGGAGATGCCCGTGCTGATTCTTCCTGCCGTACAAATCAATATCCGCGCGGGCGAATTACCGCCAAAGGAATCCAACGGCGTCGCCTACGTCAAGATTCCGCTAAACGCGCTTTGAGGGGTCCAGCCATCACGTAAGATTGGCCGTGGTGGAATTCGTTGCGAGAAAACCATGACTGAAAATCTGCATGTCGTTTGCCCCCAATGCAATGCCACCAATCGGGTTCCGACGGGAAAACTCACGGCTGACCCCAACTGCGGCAAATGCCAAACGCCTTTATTGGAGCCACATCCGGACAATCTCGGAGCAGTCGCCTTCAATGCACAGCTAGCCAAAAGCGACTTACCACTGGTCGTAGATTTTTGGGCGCCTTGGTGCGGCCCCTGCCTGATGATGGCCCCGGCCTTTGAAAAGGTCAGTCGGGAGATGCATGGCTGCGCGCGCTTTGTGAAGGTCAACACCGAGGTCGAACAGTCGCTGGCGGCCGCCTACAACATCCGGAGCATTCCAACCTTGGCGATTTTTTCTCAGGGACGGGAAATTGCCAGGCAAGCGGGGGCCATATCGGCAGTTGATTTAACGCGCTGGATCAGCGCAGCACTGCCCCAGGTCTAAAAAACCTAGAACTGACGATCACAGATTGAAAGTTGGCATGGACGCTGTAATGCAGTTGCGAACGGTGCGTCATTGCCGAGTTTCGTTCGTCGTCCCTTACTAATTGCAGAATCCACTATGTTTTTCAAATCCAAGCTAATTCCGTTGGCCACTGCAATTGTCGCCGCAACGCTTTCTCCAATCGCCAACTCGGCCATCTGGAGCGATTCGTTCATTGGCCTGACCCAAGGCACCAAATTCAAAGAACCTGGCAGCCCTGTCGAGGTCGA